>CADCTM010000575.1 GCA_902805485.1 uncultured Coleofasciculus sp.
GCCCACAGCGCTAATCCACCCCCTCTACCTCTAGCGGCAATGCTCTGCTCTTGAACTAAGAAGTAAGTGAAAAATGCCTGCTCTTTTAGGCTTTGTTTATAGAAGTTAAGTTCCCGTTTTTCACCGCCTCGAATGTAGCCCTCATATAGCTTTAATCCAGAGACGGAAACTTTCATTTGGGTGAAGTCGAACGCTAAGATATTCGTCTTTTGCCAGAATTGTGTAGGACCTGTCAGAACTAGTTTCAACAGTCCAAATTCAACCGAATTTTCAACAGTTCCTTGATTCTGATCGGGTTCTGAAGGCAAATAAGATAGATTAATTTTGACCCAAGACGGCAGAAAGCGTCCAGCACCAAGGATAATTCCTGCCCGTTTCCGAGTGCGCTTTGTGCCTGTAATAAATCCTAGTCGCCAAGTCCCTAATAATTGAGGATAAGTATAGCGGACTTTGTTCTGTTTAGCAGTTTTCTCTGCCATTAACAGTGCCTCAACTACAGCAGAAGCAGCAGGTGCTGTTGCTGTGGAAGTTGTTAGAAAAGCGATCGCTTGGACGAGTGCTGAATTCATGTTTCATCGCCTTCAATAACACCAAGAAATCTTGCTTTTATCATTCGCCTGATACCTTTTCCTTTGCTGGTGGCGTAATGCGAAATTTTAAAAGGTTTTGGTCAATTTCTCGAAGTAATTGAAAATCCTCCTCTGGCAGTACACTTTCATCCATCGAGGGTTTCTGTTCAAGAAAAGCAAACGCTTGCCGAAACTGGTGGGGACTTGCTGTAATTGGTGAGTCGAAGTGGCAAGAAATAATTTGCTGGAAATCCCAACTTGCCACCTTATTCGCCCAGTCAATTGTCTCCTGCGGTGCGCGGTTGAGAATGAGTGTTTGTAAAATCGGGGCGACAAACAAGCGACCCCCCCCGCAAAGAGCATCAAAGGACTGTTTCCACCCCTTTTTCCACTTGAAGGGAAACCAACCAAAATACGCTTGCTTTGACCGCTCTGGTGCTTTCCGGACATCACGAATTGACTGCCCCATTTCGATTACTTCCAAGGCGCTTGGCTTAAAGTAGAACGCAAATAGTGAGATGCGTTGCCATCCCTTCCGGCGGGAAAGCTTATTATCAAAGACGACATCAAAGGCATCGTCCTTGGCGTGGAATAGCAACGGGTACGGGTCAAGTTGGACAATGCTTGGCGGTTCCTCTGGTACGGAAAGCACCGAGTCTGTTACTAAGAGCGTCTGGGAAGCTTTATGGAAGAATGCCACTTCCTCAAAGCGCCCAGGTCCAAGTTCAATAGGTCCAAGGATGGCGTAGTCAAACTCGGAAGCAAAGGGAGTTTGGGTGCTGTCTGCTGGTAAGATGTGGGTACGTTTTGCGGGAAAGCCAAGCCAGCTTAAGGGGAGGTTGAAGGGAAAACTCCACTGGTTCGGGGCGACGAAAACTTCTGACTGGGGAAAGCATCGGGCGAAGGGACCGACGAAGACTTTATGCTCTAAACCGGAGATGGTGGGGAGGATAATGTACTTTACCTCGCCATGTTGGGCGACTAATTCCTGGACAAGGCGGATACACTCTTTTGTCGGTGCGATTGGCGCATAAACCAAAAGACCGCCATTTTCAAGCTTAACGACACTCATCCGAATTGGCACGATGACGTAGACGATTCCTTGCAACTGGTCGAATGTCCAAACCTTGTCCTTGACTACTTCTGTGCGAAGTGTCCGCCTCTTGCCGTATGGGTAAATCGGTAAGACGGGCCAAAAAGACCAGGAATAGTCTGCGTTTTGCTGCATTTTCATTGCCGTTTTATCCACTTTACACCCCCAACTCCCGACAGCTCAACTCTTGCATGATTAGACGGAAACAATTCCTGCAACTTAACCGCATCGCTTACCGTACTCGGTTTAGATCTTGCCGTCTAATTCTCTAAAATTATGACTAAAAATTGAATTCTGGCAAAATCTTTTTA
>CADCTM010000576.1 GCA_902805485.1 uncultured Coleofasciculus sp.
TCTAGGGTAGTTTTCCAACAATTCTTGAAAGCCGTGATCTTGCAGTAAGTTGAGCGTGTTTGTAAAATCCAGCTCAATCCTTTCTGTCAATTCTCCTGCAAACCTGCCCATATCCCCATCAGGAATATAATCAGCAAACCGCTCCCTTGCTTCATCACTCATTCCTCGATCAATCCGTCGCAGACGCTTAACCAAAGATTTAACGTTATAATCTCGGTCAAGATTTTGGTAAACCTTCTGAATGACCTGCCTAACTGTTACTGGGTCTTTGCGGGGTGGCTCTATCTTTAAATCCGTCGTGTTGGAAAAGTATTCAATCAGAGAACCTCCGAAGCAATCAAAGATTTTAAAGTGAGTTTTGTTAATCTCATCACACAGACGAGTTCCTCTACCTAGCATCTGCACCCAGAGAATCCGAGATTTCACCGGACGCATAAACACAACAAATTCCAGACTGGGGATGTCTACTCCGGTACTGAGCATATCCACTGTCACTGCTACCTTGGGTTGAGGACGATTGCGAAACTCCCGAATCTTTTGCAGGGGTCGATCTACACTAGGACTGCCTGTAATTTTCTGAACAAAATCATCCCCCCGCCCAAATACTTCTTTGCAGATGCCAACAATCTGATCCGCATGGGATCTATGAGGCAAATCATTGACTGCAAAAATCAAAATTCTCGGAAAACGCCCCGTTTCTTCCTCATGTTTGTCGGCATATTTGGCAATATCTTCAATGATTTTGCGGTTGCTATCAGGTACTGTAATTTTACGCTCAATATCGGTAGTCGAAAACTCCCGCTCATCTTCTAACTCGTCGTAAATCTCCTCTCCGGTTTCAGTATCAACTACGCCAACCTGTTCCCCTTCCCGCAGAAAAGCTCCATTCATCCGAACATTTGAATAAATGTAAACTGATTCATAATCGACCAGATAGCCATCTGCGATCGCTTCTTCAGTGGTGTAACGGTAGACGACCTCTTTAAATAAAGACAGCGTATTCACCGCTGGAGTCGCCGTCAGTCCAATCTTAATAGCATCAAAATAGTCGAGAGTATTACGCCAAGCACTTGTCTCTTTGGCGGTATATCCCCGATGGCACTCATCGGCAATAATTAAATCAAAAGCGTGAATGGGAATACTTAATTCTTGTGCATCGCTTTCGTCATCAATATCACCATCTTCTGAGACATCAACACTTGCTTTACCAAACAGATTGATTGTCATTCGTTGGATGGTGGAGACATAGACAAAGGTATAAGTCGCTTGGGGGGCTGTTAGATAGGAACTTGGTAACACTTGGGGGTCAAACGCTTCTTCCTCACCAAAGTCCTCCCGCTGAAATCGCTGACTATAGATCTCGTATTCTTGATTAAACTTATTTCCCCTCGGCGTGTTGAACGAAGCAAACGTTCTCACTGCCTGCGCTGCCAAGGCTCTCCGGTCAACCAGAAACAGAATCCGTTTGGCTACCTTAGATTCCAGCAACCGATAAATCTGAGCAACCGTGAGAAAGGTTTTCCCCGTTCCCGTCGCCATTGCCACCAGCATGGCTCGTTTGCCCTTGATTATTGCTGACTCTGTGGCTGCGATCGCATTTTCCTGGTAGGGGCGAAGCCTCTCAATTAGCTCAATCGGATTATTCTGCAACCGAGTGTAGCTTGCAGCTTGGTCATGCTCAAAGAGTTCCGTTAAGGCATCCGCTGTATGAAAATTCGCAATCTTGCGAAAGATATTCTTTTCCCCTCTGACATCAAGGAAATAAATAATTTCTCCATTCGTGGAGTAGAGAAAAGGAACTCGGTAGCCTCGCCAATTTCCAGGCCCATCAAAGGATGTCTTTGAGTACCGCTTTGCCTGTTCTAGGACATTTTGTGCGCCGATTGATACTTTTTTGGCTTCAATAACACCTAAAAACTGCCCTTTGACGAACAAAGCATAATCAGCAGGGCCGCTAGCTGTAGGGTA
>CADCTM010000577.1 GCA_902805485.1 uncultured Coleofasciculus sp.
ACAAATAAAGATAATTGCTCCCAAACCTGCGGCTACGGGTAAGGTAATTACCCAGGCTAGAACAATTGTTTTGAGAGTTTCAAGGCGAACATTTCGCCAATTCTGAATTAATCCTATTCCAACGACACCGCCAACGAGAGCGTGAGAGGTAGAAACTGGCAAACCAAGGCGCGATGCCAGCAAAATAGTGGTAGCGGTGGCGATTTCTGCACAAAAACCACTACTAGGTTGTAGTGGAATAATATTTTCCCCAATTGTGGCGATGACATTTTTTCCCAAAACGGCTAATCCTGCAACAATGCCAGTGCCACCGAGGATCAGAATCCATAACGGTACACTAAAACCAGTTAGGGGAACAGAACCTGTACGAATGATATAGGTAATTAGGGCTAAAGGAGCGATCGCATTTCCCACATCATTAGAACCATGAGCAAAGGCAACAAAGCAAGCACTCAGTACCTGAAACCGCCCTAGTTGGCTTTCTACGGGGTTGGGGATTAGAGATTTGGTAGAGGTGTACGGTTTTCCACCCTGATTTAAATTTTGAGTACTACCTGCCAGTTGACGCCAGCTAATGAAGGTAAGGGCAACAGCCGCTATACTACCTGTGGCAATGGGGAAATCATGCGCCGGAATCGGTAAGGCTGCAAAAAAAGGACGATCAAAAAGGGAAGGGAGGACAATAACGCCAAAGACTCCTAAAAGCGTCGCACTCAGCCAGGGAATCCACTCTTGTAACCGCTCTATGGGGTTGGGTTGAGCAAGAATAGAATACCTGATTATGCTATACAATCCGGCGGCAATAATCCCGCTGACAATTGGCGTAACTACCCAGGCAAGAGAGATTCGTTCGATATTTGCCCAATCAACCGCATCGGCACCGACGGCTACCCAACTAAATCCAGCGATCGCTCCGACAACGGCATGAGATGATGATACGGGCAAGCCCTGACTAGTAGCAATTTGCAGCCACACTCCACAAGCGAGCAAAACTGAAATCATGCCAAGGATTAATAGCTGAGGGGTTTTTACAAATAACTCAGGGTTAATGATCTCAGTTGCCAGGGTTGCAGAAACGCCTTGCCCAAACAAAACTGCACCTGTAAATTCTAAGATGCCAGCAATGATCAATGCCTGTCGTAGGGTGATAGCTTTTGAGCCAACGGATGTTCCCATCGCATTAGCTACGTCGTTTGCCCCTAAATTCCAGGCAACGTAGAAGGCAAGGATTGCCGTTAGCCCCAGTTGGAATAATAATGACATCACCCTTAACCTTCTTCTCCTAAGATTTCTTTGACCACTGCTAGATAGCAATCGTATGACTGACGACTAAAGCAAACAAAAATTACTTGTACTAGGGGATGGCGCTCTAAAAAGGTCTTTGCTTCAGTTACGGCAATTTTTGTTGCCCGTTGCAGGGGAAATCGATAAATGCCTGTACTAATGCCAGGAAAAGCGATCGTACGGATTTCATATTGCTCGGCTAGCTCCAAACAACGGCGATAACAGCTAGCAAGCAAATCGTCCTCTCCTTGGTTGCCATCTTGCCAGACTGGTCCCACCGTGTGAATCACCCATTTGGCAGGAAGATTGTACCCTTTGGTAATTTTAGCCTCACCCGTTTTACAACCATTCAATCGTCGGCATTCATCGAGTAGCCCTGAACCGGCTGCCCGATGAATTGCTCCATCCACACCACCACCACCGAGTAGGGAGGTGTTTGCCGCGTTGACAATTGCCTCGACACTTTGCTGCGTAATATCCCCTTCAATGACTTCTATTCCTGGTATCATTAAGATATATTCCTTGTGAGAGATGTGTTTTACTTATGCGGATGCGAAATTCCTAAATCACCATCCACCTCGACACTATGGGGATGGTATAGTACTTTTGGCTTCCTTGAGCCTAGGCACGATTCATTCAAGTGTTCCCTTCATTAAGCCTTGCGCTCCCCATGACTCGGTAAAGCTAGAACATTTTTCTTGAGTAAAGCCAAAGTTTTGCTAAAAACACCGTAACGGCTGGCTTTAATTCTGTAATATAGCCTCGCACTTGGGTCGAGAATAAATGCAAACGACCGGAAACGCTTCTGTCGAAATACAACCTTTGTTACTGATGCCAAGCAATTTTTCTTCTACCTCTCTAAACAGCATACAGTTGCCACTCCAATCAACTGACGAGCGCGGACCAACCTTTGAAGAAATGCTACAACATCTCCATTCTCAGGGGATATACATTCATTCTGAGCAATTAGCAGAGTTTTTGCTAGCGCACGGACTGCCAGTCCATCTGCGCTATGTCCCTGGTCATTTGCGGCACAAAGCGTTACGAGTGAATCAGAACTATCAAGGAGATTTGGTGCGTCTTATCGAAGAACCAGAGCCGCCTTGCTGGGACTTTTCCTGGATGAAGGAGATACAAATGCCCTTAGTTCACAACGACGATAACTCAGCGCGTTTAATTGAAGAACAGGATCAGCCTTCTTGGGATTACTCTTGGCTCAAGTAAAGTTATTAGTTAGTGGTTTAGTAGCAATTTTTGCTAATCCATCTCCAGGGTTGTAGAAATTTTGACTAACCACTAAGTTACTGACAAAAACGAGACGAGGAACGGTGCATTATTAATGGTAAAGAGCAATGAAGTTGAATCAGATAGCGCCACTGGGTCAGAATCTGGACTAACACCAGAGCAGTATAAGCGGAAAATGCAACGGCGCAAAGAAGTCCAGGAACAACGCCTTGCTCAAGCTTCCCAAGAAAAGGGTTTGATTGTTGTCAACACTGGCATTGGCAAAGGGAAAACCACTGCGGCATTAGGGATGGTTTTGCGATCGCTTGGTCATGGTTATCGCGTGGCGATCGTACAATTTATCAAAGGCGCCTGGGAACCCGCAGAAAAAGCCGCATTTGAACATTGGACGTCAGCCGCTACTGATCAAACTCCGCAGCTAGAGTTTCATGCTATGGGAGAAGGCTTTACTTGGGAAACCCAAGACAAAGAGCGAGATATTGAAAAAGCGCAAGCGGCATGGAAAAAGGCACTCTTGTTTATCCGTAACCCTGACTTTCGGCTGGTACTATTGGATGAAATTAATATTGCCTTAAAGTTGAACTATTTGAATGTTCAAGACGTGCTGGCGGGACTGCAAGAAAAACCAGCCGAGACTCACGTTATCCTTACAGGTAGGGGTGCGCCTGCTGAATTAATTGAACAAGCGGATTTGGTGACAGAAATGACGCTGGTTAAGCATCCTTTCCGCGAACAAAATATCAAAGCGCAACCTGGTATTGAGTTTTGAGTTAAGGCGATCGCTTACTGCTTGATACGCCTATGCGATCGCTTACTGCTTTCATTAGCCTACAACCCAGCAAACCACTCATAACCCTGATCTTCCCAATACCCCTTAAAACGTTGTAACTGACTCACTAACGTAATCTGAGTCACCCACTTGCTTTGCTTATAACCCAACTTAATTGGAGAAGCCAAACGTAGAGGCGCACCATTGTCAATACTTAACGGCTGACTATTTTTTTGATAAGCCATCAATGTTTGGGGATGCAAAGCCGAAGCAATATCCCAACTTTCGTAATAACCATCAGCAGATTTAAAGTAAATATAACCAACATTTGCTTTTGGTTGGGCAAGAGCTACTAAATCTCGCAATCGTATTCCACCCCATTGCACAATTGCCGCCCAACCTTCAACACAAACATGGCGAATTGTCATGGATGTTAAAGGCATTTGTTGGATATCATTTAAGCTAAGACTGAGAGGATTATTAACCTCACCATCAATGATTAAACGAAACATTTTTGGGTCAATTTTTGGAGTAATTCCGTAGGTATTAACAATCAAACCATTTGGCTCGATCGCACTTTTGGGAAATTCGGGTACAGGTTTTTGGGGATTTAACAATAACGCTTCAACACTTTGATTGAGGGGTTCAACAGCTTTGCCGACAACACCTTCAAACACACTTAAGGCACAACCGCCCAAAAGGAAACTCATACCCGAAAGTCCCGACATTTGCAGAAATTGACGACGTGGCAATCGGTACTGAGGAATTTGAATTAAATTCATAATAATACTACCAAAACATAGAATCAATTAAACGAGAACCTCCGACTTTAAGACCCAGGAGGGAGTGAATAAGGGCAAAAATAATCACTAGCGGCACTGAAATAAAGTGAACAATTCTTAGAGCAAACCAACTTCCAAAACAATCCACAATCCAAGAAAATTGACCTGGTTTATACATCCCAATTCCCGTAATTACCGCTAGCAACAAAATGGGGATAATCGCCGTGTAGGCGACACGATGCCATGCATAATTTCTCCGCTTTTGGTTTTGACTTTGTTGCAGCACTTTTAGATCATTGGAACCAACAAATCGATGCTTCCAGCGGCGCGTAATCACGATGTAAATGCCGTACCAAAGTAAATTAATCGCGAAAAGCCACATCGCCGCAAAATGCCAATGTCTGCCGCCCGCTAGCCAACCACCTAGTAATAATATTGGTGGAAAATGCCAGCCAGCGCGTCCCCCAAAAACAGGATTAGCATTGTAAATCTGTAAGCCACTAGTTATCATCAACAATAAACTGATGATATTTGCCCAGTGAAATATTTTTGCGGGAATCGCTTGAGTGACTTTTAGGGGAGGTCTAGGGGTTTGAGTGGGTACAGACGATTCCATAGCTGCTGTTTTTAAGGTGACAGTAGCTAGTGTCCTACAAACAAGGGCGATCGCTCAACCTCAAACAACCCTAACTTTCCTAATGATTCCAAACCTGTGCTTGATAGGTGTTGCGGCAGTTTTTTAGGATTTGCTTGTCGTTGTCAGTAACGTTACTAATTGGTTGATACCCATCAAGGGTGACGGCGTGAGGATAAGTCAGCGAGTCGTAGCCATTTTGAATGTTGAGATTACCATCTACTGCGGCAACTTCTGAGGTTTGGCCGCGAGCGATTGTGTGAGACAATGCCGTCTGGTCGTAGGGATTGGCTACGGTCAAATTCAAGTTTTTTGAATCCATTGTGCCGTAAAAACAGCTATATTCCGAGCTAGGCAGGTACATCGCCCCAATTACCTTTCCCTGACGCGCTTCAAATACGATGTATTCTTTTCCAAGCTGTTGCGCTTCGGATGATTGACCATATAGGTATGTGCCATCCGGCATCGACTGATTTGAGGCTGGGAGTTGCGAAACTGCGATCGCGTTAGCATTCACTATATGGTTTGGTTGCGGCGGTGCTACTGCCATTGACGCCTGTGTCGTATAGCCCGCAGTTAGAAGTAACCCACTCAGCGGTAATTGCCAAAGATTGAGTTGTCGATGTTTTGCTAAAAAAAACCCAATTAAGTGATTAATCACCGTCGTTACCTCTTTTTAAACGAACCTTAAAACACCCTGAAAAAGAAATGCTTTCGATGCTGCTGACCCATTCAAGCCATAATCAACGATAAGATTTGATTTTGCGCCAGACCTGGGTGATGTTGCCCAGCATCTTTACTAGTAGTTATAAGCTGAATAGATACTCCTATTTGCTCCTCCTCTGACCGGTTTATGAACCGTCACACCTTGCACTTACAGAGGTGTCTTCCACCCTTGAAATCTTCAGTTAAAGTGCCATACCAGCTTTAGTTAAAAATGTAACTAATAACCAGTGTGTAACGGTTCCTTCAAATGGGTGAAAGCCTACTCACCCAAATGGATAGTTTTCCTCAGGTGACTTCAAGGGCAAGGATTTGGATTTCGGAAAGTCTTTACAAAACTTCATAAAAAAGAAGTGGTAGCTAAAAACTGTCACCACTTCTGTATTTTGAGTATATGTTATATCAGTAAGAGTTAATCGTTATATTAGAACCTTTATCCTGATTAACAGCCCTTACTCACATTTTTAACTGGGTGTCATACAAGTTGTGAGGGCGCAAGGTCTAGCGCCCCTACCGTGTGGTACATGAACCGGGAAACCCCTATAAGCGGTGTTTTAGCTGGCAATGTACTCTTTAACGTTGGTATTACGACGCCGCAACTGAGCCAAAGCTTGATGCTCTAACTGACGAACTCGCTCACGGCTGAGGTTGAGCCGCTGACCAACTTTTGCTAGAGATAGCTCGTTGCCATCTTCTAACCCGAAGCGTAGCGCAAGCACTTCACGCTGCTGCGGAGTGAGTTCTGCCAACAGGTTATCCAAGTCTTGCCGTAGCGCTTCTTGGGTGGTGTAATTGACAGGGGTTTGACCCTCATCTTCTAGGAGATCAGACAGTTCAGTGTCTTGGTTATCACCAACCCGAACGTCAAGAGAAATCGGTTGACGAGCCATGCTCAAATACTCGCGAATCTGAGCCGGATCTAACTCTAACTCCTTGCCAATTTCCGCCGGAGTGGCGTTACGACCTAATGTCTGAGCTAGTTCTCGTTGGACTTTCTTGATTTTGTTGAGCTTTTCGGTAATGTGAATGGGGAGACGAATCGCGCGTGCTTGTTGAGCGATCGCACGAGTGATCGCCTGACGAATCCACCAGTAGGCATAGGTGGAAAACTTATAACCCCGTGTTGGGTCAAACTTTTCAACACCACGCTCTAAGCCTAATGTGCCTTCCTGAATCAAGTCCAGGAATTCCATATTGCGCTTCTGGTATTTTTTGGCGATCGCAACGACAAGGCGCAAGTTAGCCTCAATCATCTTGCGCTTTGCTCGCGTTCCCAAGTTGATGATTTTGGGCAATGTTGCTTCGTCGAGCTTAACGTGGTCTGCCCACTCCTGTGTTGTCGGTTCGCGCTGTAATTCTTCAGCAAGAGCTTCTTTCGCTTCGATTAGCGTCATCATCTGCTGGACCTGCTTCCCAAAAACAATCTCTTGCTCGTGGGTCAGCAGTGGCACGCGACCAATCTCGTGCAAATAGGTACGAACCATATCTGCTGAGAACGTGGGCTGCTTGGTCGTTTTCTTTTTGGTGTTTTCCGTGGGCATTTGTGAGTTGTGACTCCGTAAACAAGCAGTAAATGTATCGCGGGTTTTGACCTCAAAAGCCAAGAAACTGTTTTACTTTGAGGATATTGACGCGACTTGGCTAAGTACATCTAACAAAAGATGTATAGACCGCCTACCTCTTTCAAATCAGACAGGAGATCCAAGGGTGAAGGTGAGTTGAAGCTGGATACTTAAGGAAATCTCTTGGCTTATCCTGCGGCGTTGCCCAGCATATCGCTGCTCATGACTGGGAAAGAAAGGGACAACTCAAAGCCAGTATGAGTTTGCCTTAATCTTATAATATTACAACTATCGACGTCGGTAAAGCGGGAAATGTTCAAAATTTCTTGAGTCTGACGCGGGTGTCGCCACATTGATTGTTACTCCTAATGACACCAACAGGACTGACAAAGCTTGCATCAGCTCCTTATTACTATAATCACTCAGTAAGCTCTCAACGGATACACCCCTTAAAGGGAGATAACCGAACTGAACACGGTCGTAATGTCTAGAAACCAGAAACCTTGAGTTTAACTGGACTGGCTGTCTCTTGATCCCCTAAACCTGTGCAGGTAATGGGTGATACACCACCACTCACTACTTGCCCCATATCTCTTTTAAGGTTAAACAAAATTTTATCTTAAGACTCTTCAACATAAGTACCACCAAAGGAGTAAATTATGAAAAGATTATGAGAAGTTGAGCTGAGGCACGAATGTCTTTTTCTGAAAATTCTGCAAAGCGAGCGAGTCTGCCTGAAGTGCATCGCAGTATTGCCATTCCTGAGACTAAAAGTTTTTGGCGAAAAATGCTGGCTTATGCAGGTCCTGGATATCTGGTTTCTGTGGGGTATATGGACCCGGGAAATTGGGCGACGGACTTAGCGGGGGGCGCTCAGTTTGGCTATACGCTGTTGAGCGTTATTTTGATTTCTAACTTAATGGCTGTCTTGATGCAGTCACTGTGTGTGCGTTTGGGGGTAGCGACAGGACGGGATTTGGCACAAGCTTGTCATGACTATTTCAGCCCGCGTGTCAGCTTTTGGTTATGGGTAGTGTGTGAAATTGCGATTATCGCTTGTGACTTAGCCGAACTGCTCGGAAGTGCAATCGCACTCCAGTTACTCTTCAATATCCCCCTAGGCTGGGGCGTATGCATCATGACTTTTGATGTGGTGGCGCTGCTGTTGCTACAAAAGAAAGGATTTCGTTATATAGAAGCCTTAGTGATTTGTTTAGTTGCTACCATTGGGGGTTGTTTCCTATTAGAAGTGATCTTTGCCCGTCCGGATTTCGGTGGTGTTTTACTAGGATATGCGCCTAAGCTAGAGATTTTGCAAAACTCGGCAATGCTTTACATTGCGATCGGGATTTTGGGCGCAACAGTAATGCCCCATAATCTTTATCTTCATTCTTCGATTGTACAAACAAGAGATTGGGAACCGACTCCTGAGAAAAAATGGGAAGCGATTAAGTTTTGCACAATTGATTCAACAGTTGCTCTGACATTTGCCCTGTTCATCAACTCCGCGATTTTAATTGTTTCAGCAGCAACGTTTCACTTCTCCGGAAATCAAGGTGTTGCAGAAATACAAGATGCCTATAAATTGCTTTCTCCGTTACTCGGAGTCAGTGCCGCTAGTGCGATTTTTGCGATCGCCTTACTCGCTTCTGGACAAAGCTCGACTTTAACAGCCACCTTAGCGGGACAAATTGTTATGGAAGGGTTTTTACAATTACGTCTCCCTCCCGGGTTGCGGCGTTTGGTGACGCGACTGACGGCAGTTATTCCGGCATTAATCTGTATTCTTTTATTTGGAGAGAAAAGTACAGGGAATTTGCTAGTTTTTAGTCAGGTTGTTTTGAGCTTGCAGTTACCGTTTGCAGTATTTCCCTTGGTGATGTTTACAAGCGATCGCCGTTTGATGGGTGAATTTGTCAATTCCTGGTTGTTAAAGTTGTTGGCTTGGGTAGTGGCAATTATTATTGCTGGATTGAACTTTTGGTTGCTATTACAACTACTGTTCCAGCAATTCAAGTAAACAGAAGCACCAGAAAAAATATTAAAAGGCACTTAGATTTGATAATATAAATCTTACCTAGTGCCTTTTCTCGCCACAAAACTACCAAAAAACTTGTTAATAACAAGAAGTGAGGTTGAGGGGCTTTTAATAAATATTGCTGACTTGGATTAAATTGTGCAAGAATTTGATTGAGTGTTAATCGCTTATTCTGACGCTTGAATAGCAAGATATTCCACGATGTAATCGCGCTGGCTTGACACTCACAGGCGTAAATGCATGGGGATTATTTAATCTACGAGCCAACCTGCTCTGGCTGGATTGCTCCAAGCAAAGTAGAAGTCTATTCTCAATCAAGCGTTGCTTGCAATACTAGGCATCTTCCAGAAATCATAAATGGCGATGTTGCTAGTACTCAATCTGTTCTAGAAGGTTTTAGAGTGGCTGTTGATGAATTGTTGGCATAAAGGAAATTTGATATTACTTAAGCCGTGAGTTGGGCTGGATTCTCCCAGAATTTATCTCCGTTGGCGGCTATTAACTGATTGAAGAAACTTTCTAGAGAGTTAGTTGCGATAATGAGCTAAATACCGCTAAAAGCCAGACCTCGTATATGACAGAGCCACATCTAGCCAAGCCGACAGTGAAAT
>CADCTM010000578.1:0-1563 GCA_902805485.1 uncultured Coleofasciculus sp.
ACCAACTATTTGAATCGCATCTTGATTAAACTGTAATTGCCTTTGACCAATGTTTTCTCTCCTTAGTAGCTGGATTGCTTGAAATTCAAGAAATTTCCAATAGGCTAGCGCCCCTTTTTGTGCTTCTTTTGTTTATTGGCGGACACACGACAACATATGCCGTTTGTGGAAAGGGTACTTGAACGTAAACGCTTTGTACGGAGCATCTTTTGCAAAAAAAAGCAACCCTAAAAAGATTAGCAAAAACAGGCGCGACAAGAAGTAAGAAGCAGATAGATGTGTGGCATTGACATGAGCAATCATCTTTTTAAGATTAGGTACAGAATCCAAGAAAACTCGACCTTCTGCATGAATACAAATTCACCCTACCCCAGCCCTCCCCTTGCGAAGGGGAGGGAGCAAGAATCCGGTTTCCCCTTTAAGAAGGGGGGGTTAGGGGGGTATATTCTTGATTCGTGCAATCTCTTCTAATGAACCAAAGAGATATAAACCTATAGTTTTTTATTGTGTGATTGAGGAGTGAGGATGATGCAACTGAAGCCAACGACAACGACAGATGTAACCTCTAAACAGGTTGTGGGTGACGCTACGAGTGGATGCCAACGGGCGTGGGTGGAAATTGATCACGCGGCGTTGTCTCATAATGTACGCCAATTAAAGACGCTTTTAACCTCTTCTACTGGCTTAATGGCGGTGGTGAAGGCAGATGCTTATGGGCATGGGGCGACAATGGTTGCCGAAACGGTGTTAGAAGCAGGTGCGGATGGGTTGTGTGTGGCGACGCTGGGGGAGGGGATTCAACTCCGGGAGGGGGGAATTACTGCACCGATATTGCTATTGGGGGCAACGAATACGCCGGAACAAGTTTGTGCGATCGCTTCTTCCCAATTGCAACCAACAATTTGCACTCCCCAGCAAGCGCTAATCTTTTCGGAAACCCTTGGTACGTTGCAAAAAACCTTATCTGTCCATCTTAAGCTGGACACAGGGATGTCTAGATTGGGGATGCCTTGGCAGGAGGCGGTGGAGTTTGTCCAACTCGTACAGCGCTTGCCTTACCTGGAAATCAAGAGCGTTTACTCGCATCTAGCAACGGCGGATAGTCTGGACCCCACGGTAATGAGATTACAACATCAACGATTTGAAGAAGCGATCGCGCAACTTCATACTGCGGGAATTAAACCACCGCGCCTGCACCTAGCTAACTCTGCCGCCACTTTAGCCAACCCCGCGTTACATTACGATTGGGTAAGAGTGGGACTTGCGCTTTATGGTCTTTACCCGGCTGACCATTTGCAATATGCGATCGACCTCAAGCCAGTAATGCAGGTCAAAGCGCGAGTAACGCAAGTTAAAACTATTCCTCCAGATACTGGTGTTAGTTATGGTTATCAATTTATTGCCGAGCGCGAATTAAGGCTGGCGGTTGTGGGTATTGGCTACGCCGACGGCATCCCCCGCAATCTTTCTAATCAACTAACTGTTTTAATTCGAGGTCAAGAGGTGCGGCAAATTGGAGCAATTACGATGGATCAAATGATGCTAGATGTCAGTAAGATCCCT
>CADCTM010000578.1:1573-1963 GCA_902805485.1 uncultured Coleofasciculus sp.
CAGACAGAGGAAGTAGTCACATTAATTGGGCAAGATGGAGACTTATCAATTTCCGCTAATGATTGGGCACAGATGTTAGGAACAATTTCCTGGGAAATTCTGTGCAGTTTTAAGCATCGCTTGCCACGTGTCGCCGTTGGTAAGACGGATTAAGCATTTTTCCTATAATAACATTGAAGCTTAATCGCCACTTTAATGTTCTTCTCGTTCTGATTTCAAACCGCTTTCTTTACACAGATAGAGACGCAGTAGCGGCTTCTTGAATGGTACGCAGATCACTAAGAATTCATCTGTGTAAAGCTGTGGTTGCAAAAATATCTATGTTGACTCAAAGGTTCTAAACTATGCACAAAGAGAAGCCCATGGCTATACCACCGATTGCTCCAAAAC
>CADCTM010000579.1 GCA_902805485.1 uncultured Coleofasciculus sp.
TTGGGCAATATTGTTTCTGCCATAGTTGCTGAGTCAGACAAGTCCCGCCATCCCATCCACTGACTAAGGTTGCCCTGAGGATCAAAGTCAACTGCTAGGGTTTTACCCTTCTCTGATAAAACTGTTGCAAGATTTAATGCGGTCGTAGTTTTCCCCGACCCGCCGCTTAGGCAAGAAACAGTTATAACGCTTGCTCTTTTAAATGAATCTTTCATTCATGTATCTCGCTTCTTCCTTATTGAAAACAAGATTCTAGTTAGCTAGAATATGTTTATCATAATCTTGAAGATTGCGCCAGTTAAAAACAGCTACTCTAAAACTAGGCTTGCCGCTCAATAAGCCTTTGCGACAGGGCCAGTTTCACAATTGCATCCCGGCGAGCAAATCTTGCCTTCCCAGTCCTGATACTTTTCGCTACCAGCCTTCCCTACATGTTGATGGCGAACCTGGGAGTTAGCTCTATTGAGCTTCCAATACTCATAGGTCTTCTTACATTTAGTCTGGAAGTTGGAACCTATCCAAACATTATGAGGGGCCAGTGGACCTGACTGGCGGATGCACTCAATTTCACGGAGCAAGCGATCTCTCTGCTTGTAGGTAAGTGCTGACCATCCTTTTTCTTGTTGGTTTGATTTTCTACTAACAAGAAACCAAGTTCACGTCTGCCTACTCATTAGCTGCCAGGAAGGCTTCTGCCAAACTTGGTCTTATGCTTCAGGACATAGTTCATTTTTCTTGCCGGTAGGTTAGTTAGCCGACAAGAATCTGGATTTAGTTTGCACAAATAAGATTTTTAGCCCTACCATCTTGATGAGGTTTGCTGTTGGTGCCATGCCTTACTCTCTTTCAGCGACTAAACTCCAGAACTACCACCGCTGCCCGCAAGCCTACTACTTCAGGTACGAGCGGGGGATGAGCGGCCCTGTTTCCTTCGGCTCTGCTTCCTTAGGAACTGCGCTTCATCAAGCACTGGCAACCATCTACCAAGACTGGCACTATCAAGATCCCTTGCCCCAGTTGGAGTGGTTGGAGTTCTGCTGGCAGCAACATAATGCCAAGCTCAACCCGGCTCAACAGGATGAAGGTTGGGGCATTCTCTATAACTACTGGCAGCGTTACATCAGCGCTCAGCCTGTCCTGAAGCGACCTTTGGCAGTGGAAGGGAAGCTGCAAGGCTCTCTTGAAGTTGAGAATGTAGAATTTGTGCTCACTGGCAGATATGACAGATTGGATTGGCTAGATGATGGGGTGGAGCTGATTGACTACAAATCAGCTAAGCAGGTTGCACTACCTGAGCCTGCTGAAATTGACCTGCAACTAGGCTTGTACTACCTGGCTCTGGAGCAGGTTTACCAGCAAAGTCTTAGAAAGCTGAGCTTCATCTACCTCAGAACTGGAGAGCAAATTAGTTTTGATGTAACACCTGAACTGAAGGGGCAACTGGAAGACACAATAGGGGAGTTAGCCCTGAGCCTACGAGCTGATGCGCAGTGGGAACCAGCTCCGGGGGAGCAGTGTAGCCGCTGTGGCTACAAGCGCTATTGTCCCGCTATAGAGGATAAACCTGAGCAGCTACCAGAAACAGCTAAACCCGCTTCCCAAGTCCAGCTAGTGCTGAGTTTGTAAGTTCCTTTGAAAATCCTTTTGACATTTCTGAAGCTCTGGCATGTTGTTTGGTACACTAGCCTGAGCCAAAGTAAGCGGAAAATTTAGGCCGCTACTGTCAAAGTGTCGCTCATGTTAGAGCAAACAGTTGCTGGCCTAGACTAACCGGGAAGCATTTTTAGAGAGCTTTTGGAAAAGTCATGATGATTGAATCAATTGGAAGAGAGCTTCTTGAAACCTTTGCTAGCATCGGAGATAGCTGGGGTTCTTTTTTGCTCAGCAGTACTGGAGAAGTTGGGGAAAGATTTTTGCTATTTCTGCTTCTCCAAGTAGCTGAAAAGAATTTAAGCGATTTA
>CADCTM010000580.1 GCA_902805485.1 uncultured Coleofasciculus sp.
ACATCCTCAACGACGTTGGTTCATCTTGTATGGCGTGAGAGATTTAAAGAGTCACCCGTTGTCAATTAACGAGAAAATCACTTGATATGAACGTTGTAAAACAATCATCAACTCACTCATATAGCCAGGAAGATGTCCGTGAAATTCTGGATATTGCGCTAGCAAAACACGCGCATATCGGGACTGAGCTATCCTATGATCAGTTGCTAGAAATCGCCCAAGAACTCAGCATTACTCCCGACTTAATCGAGTCTGCTCAAAGTCAGTGGCTCGATCGACAAAAAGTCATTCAGAAAAATCGAGCTTTTGAGGCATATCGACGCTCGAAACTGCAAGAGCGATTTACTAGATATGCGATTGTCAACGCCTGCCTGATCCCACTAAATCTACTCACTGGGTTTGGTATTCCCTGGTCGTTATATGTCCTCATTTCCTGGGGCATGGTGCGCGGCGTGGATACATGGCGAGTCTTGTTCCAGCGTCAGGGATATGCCTACGATCGCGCTTTCCAAAAATGGGAATACCAACAACAAAAGATGTAGAAAGTGTTGAATGCAAAGTTAGTGGTGGCTCTAATTTATATTACCCTGTGCTCTTTATTTAAGGAGCCAAATCGTCGCAATTTCAGTGCCCTAATGATTGCCGGAGCTGGGCTGCATATCTCAATGGTGGCTTATTGGGCTGGGAATTTGCCTTCTGCACTGTGATGACTGGTGTCGCCTACTGGGGATTAAAGGATTACCAATTTATTGGAATTGGATGGCTGCTGCACACCGCATGGGATACAGTCCATCATTTATACGGGACACCCATCGTTCCATTCGTGCCACTGTCATCGTTTGGGTGCGCCATTTGCGACCCGCCCTGGCGTTGTGGTATTTCCAAGGCGCACCTTCCGTCTTTACCTGGTTCCCGAAGTTAAAGTACTAAGGACGATCGCTAGTTTAGCGGCTGCACGCGAAGAAGTAAACTATGTAAAACTAAGGTTGAGGTTTTGTAATTGCAACTCTAGCGGTGGGTGGTCTCAATAACTGCTCAACGCAGTACGGGGATTCCGCATTTCGACAGCAAATTTCAAGTTGAAGATTACATTCGCTCGCTTGGTTTGCCTTACACCATCTTGCGTCCGGTGTTCTTCTTTTACAATTACAACATGATGCAATCGATGGTTGAGAGCGGCACGTTATTCCAGTTTGTGCGATCGTGTAGTGATGCCTGCACCAAGTCGCGTCTGAGGATCGATCAAAACTAGCCTATAGTCTTGTAATTGAGAAACATCAATGAGAATCTTCGTAATTGGGGCAACAGGAGCGACAGGACAGCAGATCGTCGAGCGAGGCTTAACCGAGGGACACGACATAACTGCGCTCATTCGCAATCCTGACAAGTTTAAAATGCAACACAAATCTCTCCGTCTTGTGAAAGGGGATATACTCGATCGCGTCTCATTAGATGCGGTGCAGCAGCAAGATGCAGTCATCAGCTCCCTGGGCACGAGAAAAATCAGTCTCGAACCAGTGACGCTACTTTCGGGAGGCACAAAAAACTTAGTTCGGGTAATGGGGCAGCACGGTGTCAAGCGATTGATTTGCATTACTGGACTGGGTGCAGGGGATAGTAAAGGTCATGGGGGTTTCCTCTATTGATATTGCAGCGGATCTATGACGACAAAGACCGTCAGGAAGCCGAAATTCGCCAGAGCGATCTCGATTGGACGATCGTGCGTCCGGGAATATTAACCGACGATCCTGCCAAAGGGCATTACCGAGTGATGACTGATTTAACTGGGGTGACAGCCGGAAAAATCTCGCGATCGGATGTGGCGGATTTTGTCCTTCAGCAACTCACCGACGATCGCTATCTGTACCAAGCACCACTGATTTCTTACTAATAGAAGCTCAAAAATATAGTCGATCCAGTCGTATCGATCGATTTCTCGACTAGAGGCAAACGCAGAAT
>CADCTM010000581.1 GCA_902805485.1 uncultured Coleofasciculus sp.
GGGCGATAACCCTTCGGGATTCGCTAAGAGCAATCACTTTTGTTGTTATGCTGAAGCAAGCAATAAGCCCTAGTAAGGCAGAACCTACCAGGGAAAAAACCGTTTTCACTTTTACACTCCTCACTCGCTCTTGACTAAGAGCATGACCAATTAAGACACAGAGGCAAGACTTGCTAAAGGGTCAGGAATTGCCTCTGATGGCGCTTGAAATTCCCCCGTTTTAACAAATTCTAAACGCAGTTTCAACCAGGTAATAAACTGAGGATTAGTAGAAATTATAGCGGCGGCTGGTTGGGGGCATTCTTGCTTGACATTTGCCATGTTAGGTGCTTCTAAAAAAGCTGGCTGCTTAACTAACCAAAAGTCAATTTCTTTTTCTTGCTCGTGATAATGTCTGGTGCGTTCTTTCAAGACTTCCTCAATCGGTTCTTCTTCTGTAAGAAAGCGTTGACTTGCTAAAACGTAGTAGTAAGTTTTCATTTTGAAATGTTGTTAGTTGTTTGTTAGTAATCGATTAGCTGAGTAGTTTTCTTGAAAACTCATAACTCCCCACGCATCGCTTGTTTCATCTCTCTGACTGCTCGTTCTAGACCAACAAGCGCCGCCCGTGAGATGATGCTATGACCAATGTTGAGTTCTTCCATACCTTCTAAGCAAGCCACAGGGTAGACATTCCAGTATGTGAGTCCATGTCCAGCGTTGACTCGTAAACCAGAAGCGATCGCATCTTTGCACCCCTGCGCTAGTACCGCCAATTCCTTTTCCCGACTTGCCTCATCTGCCGCCTCCGCATAGCAACCCGTGTGCAACTCAATGAATTTTGCCTTCATTTTTGCCGCCGCCTCAATTTGTGCCGGGTCAGCGTCGATAAATAAACTCACGGGAATGCTAGCATCTTGCAACTTGGCAACAATTTCAGTCATGCGTTGCAGTTGTCCCGCAACATCAAGTCCCCCTTCCGTCGTCACTTCTTCGCGTTTTTCGGGGACGAGGGTGACATAATCAGGTTTGATGTCAAGTGCGATCGCTACCATTTCATCCGTGGGTGCCATTTCCAAATTCAAATGAGTCCGCACCGTTTGCCGCAACACCCGAACATCTCGGTCTTGGATGTGACGGCGATCTTCCCGGAGGTGTGCGGTAATGCCATCAGCACCCGCTAATTCAGCCAATACAGCCGCTGCAACCGGGTCGGGTTCTACGGTTCGCCGCGCCTGTCGAATTGTTGCGATGTGATCAATATTGACGCCAAGCGTTAGCACTTACGTGTTTCCCCTGAACTTGCTTCGAGTCTACAGCCCTTTATCTTACCTGAAAGATACTCAAGTCGAGATTGGTTGTTTCAAACTTGAGTGCTTGCGAAATTTAGGGGCGTAAGACCGTGCGCCCCTAGAATTAAATTGTTAGAGCGGTTTATTCTTCGCTATCCAGCTCCAAATCTGGGTCAAATACAACTGTAAATTCAGCGTCAGGCATTAACCGATGTAGAACCTGCAAATGTCCGTCTGCATCAGAGCGGGTTCGGCAGCGTGCGACGACTTTTCGCTGCATATTGGCTAATAAACGCACTACTAACCAACTGTTAAGGCGATCTTTGTAAGACATAATTAACTTATCTCCATTCGTTTGGGGTGGAGCCAGCGCTGTCCTGGTCAAAAGAGTGGCGCTGGCTTTTCACTTATGGCTATTTAACAACCATAATGTATCTTATTCAATCATACTCAATCAAAATAAGTCAATAGGGTTTTGATAAATTTTTTGTGACTGAAGGAATTAAATCGAATAAAAGGCGATCGATCTTCGGAATGCTGCCAAGCAAATCACATTTTTTAACTACTAAAACTAGTCAGAAAATTATCTTTAATAAACGAATATTCACGTAATCAAGAAGTCCTTAAACTATTTTCGATGGGGGCGAACTTAGCGGAGAATCCTTATGGTAGACCAGACCGC
>CADCTM010000582.1 GCA_902805485.1 uncultured Coleofasciculus sp.
TAGACAGTGCAGTTACAGTAGAGATTCTGACTCCTGCGATCGCAGGAGCTCGGAAACTTATCCTGCAATGTTCGCGATCGTTCTCGATCGGCTTAAAATGATTGAGGAAGTGATTCATTTTTGGGATAAATAACTGCTGTTTTTGCCATAATTTGTTTACTAGCCACAGGAATCGATTCTTCATAATCTCACCGAGCAATATAGCTATAATCACCATGTCTCAGTTATGGTAACTTTAACTGATTCGCGGGGAAGTCCCCCGCTAAGTCCGAAGCGGACTATAGCGCCGGGATCAAAGGCGGCCAACGGGAGGGAGGAAAGTCTAAGTTGGGGAATTCCCCCGTGATGTTAGAAGCCAGGACTATACTCGAAGCGAGTATAGTCCTGGTAGTTCACTGTATATTTGCAAACAACCAAGTGGAAAACTCTACAAGTAACTCTGCTAAAGCAGCAAACATTCTTTGCGTCGGGATCGGATGGTTTCCGAAAACACCGGGAGGTCTGGATCGATATATGTATGAGCTAACACATCAGCTAGCAGCCAGTCAAGATCGAGTTGAATTGTGTGGAGTTGGTCTACCAGAAACTGAGCCTAACTCTCTCGTAAAACTCACTAATTTAGCTGAACCAGAACATCGACTATGGAAACGACTTTGGCTGATTAGATCCAATTTTTTGCAGCGAAAATCGGCAAAACCCGATGCAATTAATCTGCATTTTGCACTATATAGTTTGCCTCTTTTGCAAGTTTTACCGAGGGGGGTACCTGTTACCTTTTCCTTTCACGGGCCTTGGGCTTTGGAAAGTAAGCAAGAGGGTGCTGGTAAACTGAGCGTTTTTTTTAAGCATTGGATGGAACAAAGGGTCTATCATCGTTGCGATCGATTTATCGTCCTGAGCAAAGCATTTGGTGAGATTTTACATCAAGAATATCAAGTTCCTTGGAGCAAAATTCACGTAATTCCCGGCGGTGTCGATCTTTCGCGATTTCAAATTAACCGATCGCGCCTTGAAGCCCGCACGCAGATCGACTGGCCTCAAAATCGCCCGATTCTATTTACAGCGCGTCGGTTAGTGCATCGAGTTGGACTCGATAAGCTGTTGATGGCTATAGCGATGATTAAACCTAAAATTCCTGATATCTGGTTGGCGATCGCTGGAAAAGGCCCACTAAAAGCGGTTCTGGAGCAGCAAGCAACAGATTTGGGACTCAATGACAACGTTAAATTTCTCGGCTTTTTGCCAGATGACCAACTACCTATAGCTTACCAAGCCGCCGACCTAAGTGTGATGCCGAGCCAATCTTTAGAAGGGTTTGGATTATCCGTGCTAGAATCCCTCGCCTGCGGCACTCCAGCGCTATGTACTCCTGTGGGTGGAATGCCAGAAATTTTAGAGCCGTTTTCACCAAATTTGATTACTGCTTCTTGTGAGGCAACAGCTATTGCTGAGCGATTGGAAGAACTGCTAATTGGAAAAGTACCGATGCCTTCTAGAGAAGCGTGTCAGGAATATGCTGCTAAGAATTTTGATTGGCAAACAATCGCGCAAAAAGTTAGAAAAGTGTTGTTAGCCTGAGGATCAAAACAATTAGAATAGGACTTATCCCTATGCTTGTCATTATCGGGAAAATTAAGGAGTTTGCCAGGATACAGCCTCCGCAAGAGCGAGGTTTCACCTCAGTTTGACAAGCATAGGGATTACGCACAGACTCTACTTTAGGATTTACGCAACTGCCACAGGACTATCGACTTATAGGGTGCGCCAGATTTTCATTATGAATGGATTATGTAGGGCTTGGTGAGAGTAGAGAACCTTACTAATTGTGACACTTGCGCCCAGGACTGTACTTGTACAGTTGTTTGCACACCGCACCTTACCACTAGAGATAGTTTCCAACTTAAAAAATTGCGTAAGTCCTGTAGAATATATGAAAAAAAATTTAGGTAAAA
>CADCTM010000583.1 GCA_902805485.1 uncultured Coleofasciculus sp.
CAGCGTTTAAAAGTAAGCGTTGTTCAGCACGCCCGATCGCATTATAAGTATGTTCCACATCACTCTGATCAACGGAAATAGAAGTAATTCCCCACTGCACCAATAAATCAATTAATTCAGGATGCTGAACCGTCGCTTGACCGCAGATTGAACAGGGAATACCAGCGGTTTTTGCCATTTCAATTAATTGCTTCACGGCTCGCAGAACCGCCGGATGACGCCCGTCTAATCGAGTCCTCAAATTGCCTTGGTCACGGTCAATCGCTAGTAACAGTTGCGTTAAATCATTTGTACCAATAGAAATGCCTTGAACGCCAGCCTGGACGTACTCAGGCAACAAAAATAAGACAGATGGGACTTCTGCCATAATCCACAATTGAAACTCAGAATAGTTGGTCAGTCCCGCTTGTTCGACGCGACGCCGGCAAAAAGCAAACTCCTCTACCGTCCGTACAAAAGGCAACATCAACCGGACATTTGTGTAACCGTAAGACTGAACCTGTGCTATTGCTTTTAATTCCAAATCAAAATAAGTGGGGTCACTCAAATAACGCAGCGTACCCCGCTGACCAAGCATTGGATTAACTTCTGGTTCAGTGGGGGCATTAGCATCACTAAGAGAGGAGAATTCATGCGATCGCCAATCCAAAGAGCGATAAAGCACTGGTCGTGGTGCAAAAGCAGCGGTAATCTGAACAATCGAAGAGGTAAGGCGTTCCACCAACTCGTTGTCTAACCCCTGTTGCAGCCAATCGTTAGGATGTTGATTTTCCAGAGCCTCCAACATCATCAGTTCCGAGCGTAATAACCCCACACCATCTACTGGTAAACTGACAATTTTACTCAGGGAACTAACCTGACTGATGTTAACTAATAATTGCGTCGCGATTGGATAAAACGATTCTTGAAAGGTTCGCGGCGGCTGGAGGTGATGTTGGGGTGATGGCGATCGAGATTCGGTTGATAGTTCCACCTTATTCTCCCACTCTCCGATTTTCCTGTTTCCCAGTCGATGGATCTCGCCTCGATCACCATCTACTAATAATGACTCACTAGTTTGAATCAGTTGGGTAACATCGGCTACATTCACAACCGCAGGAATGCCTAGTTCCCTAGCAATAATTGCGGCATGACAAGTCATGCCTCCCCGCTCTGTGACAATACCGACGGCTTGCTTCAGTAGCGGTAGCCAATCTGGGGCAATACTAGAGGCAACTAAAATCCGTCCGGGAAGCATTGTCTCCAGGTTTTTACTTTCACCCAGCATCACTTGTGCTGGCGCGATCACTCTTCCTCCGGCGGCGGGGAGTCCTTTGAGTGCAACGGATGTCGGGATAGAAGTCTCTGTTTGCGTCGAACGTGGGAGTTCAGGCATAAATTGCGTCAGATAAATCTCTGGTTCTGAACTTCTTGGCGTTTGACATAATGCCCACTCTAAAGAAAATGTTGAACCAATTTCAATCGCAATTCGCTGGGAGAACTTAATTAATTGGTTGAGGTATTTTTCTTCTAGGGCGTACTGTTTTTGTTCTTCCTCACTTAGGACATAGGCTTGTAAGCCGCTTTGAGCCTGGATGTGAGCTTCTTGTGCCCTTGATGCCGTCGTTAGTGATAGGCTTGCCTCAGTAGGCAGCGTAACGCGATCGCTAATGGGGTTCAAGCGATAAGCGCGGCTTTTATTCCCCAAGGAGCGAGTTTTGACAATGCCTGTTGTCGCCTGCAACTGGTAGGAGTCGGGAAGCACTTCTCCCTTGGTAATGGCTGTGACTAATCCCCAAGTGGCTTGGATGTTCCACTCTTTTGAGTTGGCGAGGAGAGTACCAGAGGCGATCGCATTCCTGAGCGGTTGTACTGAAACTGCCAAGTTTAGCTCTCTGATTCCAATCCCCGCCCGCTGCCAATAAAATAAACTTTTGGCGCGAAATAATTCAGCCCAGACTCGTTTTAATGAAAAGATCATTGCCTCTAGCGTACGGCAACAAATCTGAGAGTCCAAAATCCCAAGCGAATGCGGATATTCTTGAATATTAAATTGCCTCGGTCGTTTGTCAAAACTATAGTTAAGAATTCTCTTTGTTGGCGAGGGCAATGACAAGGAAGGACGCAAAATCAATGCTGATGATTCTTGTAAAATATCAGCCGCCGCTAATAGCGATGATTCCAACACTGAGGGGATAGGCGCCGCCATAATCGCTTGACGAATGCGTTGGGCGACTTGCTGCAACTGACGTGAATTATCTACATCTACATGAAATGATGAATGGGGTAAGTCGGATAGCATCGGTTCCGAGTTGCCCAAGATCCCGATGAATTCCCAAAATACACTAGCCGGAACCACAAAACCTGACAAAACAGGGTAGCCACGCTGTAATAGCTGGCTCAAGTTAAACGCTTGATTTCCTACAAAAGCACGTTCTTGCAGGTTAATCCGATCAAGCCAGTAGAGATTATCCACATTAATTTGTTGTCATTGATTTTTAGTTATTAGTCGTTAGTCCTTAGTTTAGAGCGTTGCACCAATAGGGGGATAAAATTTGTCTTGGAAGTCAGACAGTAGTTGCCCTCATCTCAAACAGGGTAACTACTGCCCTAGCTCTTTCTTTTATGTGAGGACATCACCTAGACACTAAAAAATCATCCTAAGATTTCCGTAACATCTAGTTCAGTAACCAATGACTAATAGCTAACAATTAATCAACCTGTATTCCTCATTCCAGCCGCAATACCGTTAATAGTCAACAGCGCCCCGCGCAGTAATTCACCTTTACTATACCGGGAGTGGATAACTCCTGATGCAGACTGGTTGCCGTGTTGGCGCAGGCGCTTAAGCAAGGATACCTGCAAAAAACCCAAGGGAACAATCGTGCCATTCCGTAACTGCACTGAGCGCTGTAAGTCTGGGTCGCCATCCAAAAGCCGTTTATGCCCTGTAATGGAAAGAACTAAATCACAGGTTAAATTAAATTCATTGGCAATCTTTTCAAACAATTTCTCGAAACGTTCTTGGTCTTCTGGTCTTGACAATTCGCGCACATAGTGGTGAGCAATTTGCATATCGACCTTTGCCAAAGTCATTTCTACTTTAGAAATTGCCATCTTAAAAAACGGCCACTTGAAGTAAAAATAACGCAGCAGTTTCAAATTTTCCTCTGGTTCTTCGTCCAAAAAGCCTTGTAGGGCTGTCCCTACACCATACCAAGATGGAAGCAAGAAACGACTTTGAGTCCAGCTAAATACCCAAGGAATTGCCCGCAGACTGGATAAATCTTTTTTGCCGCCGCGACGTGCCGGACGAGAACTAATCTGCAACTGGCTGATTTCTTGGATAGGTGTAACTTGGTGGAAGAAATCAACTAAGTCGGGTTGCTCGTAAATTAGTTCGCGATAATGAGTACGCGACGCACGAGCCAACTCTTCCATGATGTCATTCCAAGGTTCTATATCATCAAAACCAATTTTTAGCAAGCTGGCTTGAATTACTGCCGTTGTGACAGTTTCCAAATGATAAAGCGCCAGTTCCGGCAACGAATACTTTGACGCTAGGACTTCTCCCTGTTCCGTAATCTTGATTCTGCCATTAATACTGCGACCCGGTTGTGCCAAAATCGCCTCGTAAGCTGGGCCACCACCGCGCCCAACTGAACCACCACGTCCGTGGAAAATCCGTAAGGCAATGCCGTAATCTTCGGCAATTTTCTGTAAAGCTTTTTGCGCTTTATGAATTTCCCAGTTGCTGCTTAAAAAACCCGAATCTTTATTACTATCCGAGTAGCCTAGCATCACCTCTTGGAGGTTTGGTATTAACCTCTGGTCATTCATCGTCGGTTTTGGGTACAACTCTTGACCTGTAAGACTTGACCCATAACCGCCAGCGAGGCAAGCTCGATAAAGCGGCAACTCAAACAAAGAAGTCATCACCTGCGGCGCACGCTTCAAGTCATCCACCGTTTCAAACAAAGGCACGACACGAATATCGCTCTTGCTCGTGCTTGGATCGTAAAGTCCTGCTTCCTTTGCCAGCAACAACACTTCTAAAAGGTCGCTTGCCTCATGACTCATGCTGATGATGTAAGTTTGGGAAACCCTCAGACCAAATTCCTGTTGTAACTGCCGCAGCATCCGGAACGTTTCGATAGTTTCGGAGGTTTTTTCAGAAAACGGCAGTTCACCGGGAATTAAAGGGCGTCGTGTTTGTAACTCCGTCGCCAGCCAAATCGAGCGTTCTGATTCTGATAGCTCATTGTAAGGCTTTGGTAGAATTTGTAGATATTCGATAATTTCTGTAAGGGCGTCGGAGTGGCGGGAGCTTTCTTGGCGAATGTCAAGGTGTGCCAGGTTAAAGCCATAAATTTCGACTTGACAGATTAAATTTTCCAAATCCCGACAACTTAAGCCGGTTTGGGCTAAGTTCCGTTCAATTAACTGCAATTCTGCCAAAAACTCAGCGCCAGAAGGATAAGTCCCCGAACTGGTACTGTCGTTGAGTTCTTGTTGCAGGGATTTGCTGTTGTAGAGATTGTAGAGATGGCGATTGCGATCGCGTGTATTTTCCAGTCGCTTCTGGATGTAAGCTAGCTTCAGTCGATAAGGCTCTTGGCGGTAGCGAATTGCCAATTGCTCGTAGACTGCTGGCATCTGAGAGCGATCTTGCTCCAAAGAATCTAATAAATCTGGTAAGACATCACTCCAATGCAATGACAAACTTAACAAATTGGTGAGACGTCCCACCGAATGAATATATTTTTCTAAGACCAAACCTCGCTGATAGCAAGCGGTTTGCCAAGTCACTTGAGGCGTCACCGAAGGATTCCCATCTCGATCTGAACCTACCCAAGAACCGAACTGACAAAAGTTATTAGTTGGCGGCTGCAGCCAGGGAAAAGAGACATTTAAGGCTTGTTTGAGACGTTGATAAAGCTGCGGAATTGCTTCAAACAGTACTTCTTGGAAGTAGTGGAGGGTGTAATCTACTTCATCCAAAACAGTTGGCTTAAATTGATGCAATTCATCGGTGCGCCACCACAGTAGAACTTCTTCCCTGAGTTGCGCGGTATAGTTTTCTACTTCCCAAGATGAGGTTAATCCTAATGCTCTTAGGGCTTCCTCGGCTTGGTCTAGCTGTTGCAAAATCTTGGCAATTCGGCGTTGTTTCTCGCGAATTGTGTGGCGGACAATTTCTGTGGGGTGAGCCGTAAAGACTAAGCGAACATCCAGATTTTCAATCAGTCGCTGAATTTGCTGAGGAGGCATATTCAGCTTTAGCAAGTTGGGAAATAACCAGTGGAATGTGCCAATTTCTTGAGGGTTGACACCGTTTTCCTGCCAGCTTTTTTCCAGTAAGTCCGCCATTGGGCCAGCATTTTTAGATTCGGCTTCGGCGGAATTAATCGATGCAGTTGTCGTTGTGCTGTCTTTCAAACTTGCTGGGTTCAGTGGCGGAAGTTCAGCAGGAGCGGGAGTATTATGAGTTGCACGTCGCGACAACTGTTGAGAGCGTTGTTCATAATGCTGCTCAACAATGTTGATGAGCTGGAAATAGAGCGCAAAGGCGCGTGAGGCGCGAATGGCAGAATTGAGGTCAAGCTTTTCGATCACCTTCGGCACAGAGGATTCGGGTAAGTCAGTGGCTTGTCCTTCTGGGGAACATAAATCACGAAGTTGCTTGAGCAAATCGACGAGTTCCTGACCGCATTCGGAGCAAAGAACAGACTCCCACAAATCCTCTACAACGTTGAGGCGATGGCGTAGAAACAGGTCGGAGGTAGAAGCAACAGCAAAATCTTGGTCAGATGAGTGGAGGAGCGAACTCATAATGTCTGTTCACGGAGAGACAAAGATAATCCATTGTAGGGGGATAGTGTTCCTTCGATTCGTTTTATTGGTAACGAATCTGGACTAAGTTGTGAGCTTTTTTGGCGAAACGAGGGTTTCAAATCTAGAAACTTGAAGGATCTAGAGTTTTTTGCTTCCCCTGGCGTTAAAAGCGAAAAAAAGCTAAAAACTATTAAAGAGCGGGCAATTGCTGGCTCTTCTGTCGTTCCCTGCCTCAAGAACGCCCTAACTCTCGACTTTCGCTTAAGAGTGTAATTTAATCGTTGGTACTCGCATCGGGGAAATGGAGAATTGGTAAGCGATCGCCTCGAAACACTTCCTCGCTGCTTATGCCAGCCGCTTGTAGCCCAGAGAAAATCGCCTCAAGGGAGATTACACCGAAAAGTAGGGGTCCTGTCGCTAAACTTAATAAAAATTCTGTCGGAATTCCCAATACAGAGGGATTCGTTGCCGTCGTGTCTCTGAGTTTATTGTTTAAAGGAGATGACATGATCTGAACCCCATAATCGCCAGTACAAACTTAAATAAATCTAGAAGCGACCAGCGCTTGCGTAGTACAAATATCCTAGCGTGAGCCAACCGATACGGCACAAATTTCCGCTGTAAGTGCAAGCAAAAGAAAAAAATCTTAACCAAGGGAGTTGACATTGAGGCGTTCAGGCTTAATCGTCAATCGTCGAAAAAAGGGGATGAAAAAAAGCGATTTTCTGTAAGACTGTTTAGATGTATTTAGTTTAAGTAAATGTACTTGCGCTCAAGATGATTTCAGCTAGCTTATGCTTTTCATTTGTTTAAAAAGCTATAAAGTATGCTTAAACCGGGTGTGCAACTACTAAAAGCAACGAAGATTCGTCCGTCATCAGTCCAGGTAAAAGGTTTGTAATGTTGGATGCCCTGCAGCGTACCCTAAAGGATCGTCCGTCCTCGTTTGCCCAGTGGGCTTATGATGCCATCGGTCAACCGGAAGTTTGCCTTCGCGTTCGGTTGCGCGGAAATAACCTGCATATTTTGTGCGAAAGTATCGAAAGTCTGGAACCGCAGACGGTCGTCAGTCGTTTGATCGAGGCGCTGAAGCGCCAGTCGGGTCCAGAGGTGTTTCCTGCTGCTCCAGATAATCCGGTTTATCAGATCGTGATTTATGGGCGTCTTTTGGGACAGGAGCGTCCAGACTGGATTAAGCAAATTCGGATCAAGTCGCTTTCAAGTCACGAGCATCAGGCAATGAGAGTGCCGGATGAGCAATATGTTGAAGACGCCAACTCCAGGGCAGCGTTACTCGTTTCTAATGAAAGTTTGGCTCGTTCCGGTTCACCCGAAGCGATCGCTCGTTATCTGAGTGAAAGCTTGAGTCCTTTAGGCGTTAGTGTCAAAGTTCTCATTCAAACTTTAGAATCTAGAAACGGAGAAAAAGCCTCTTCCCAATCACAGCTAGATGTTAATCAGCGTCTTTGGGTGGTTTGTAATTCCCACTACAGCCCCGATCCGTCTTTGCTGGCAGAACCCGTGGTTGAGCAGTTGCGATCGTTGCAGCTCAAAGGGTTTAGAGATGCGGCAATTTGCTCTCAGGTGACTGGGGAAGCAAAGCCCGAATGGATGCTGCGAGTAGATTTGACGCCTCACGAAGTAATGCTCAAAGAGTGGGCACGTTGGGGAGATGTTCAGGCGATTGCCAGGACATTAAATCTGGCACTCTCAAAATCAGGAATCGAAGTTCGCACCGTCCTCAAAGATGTGACGCTGCACGTATTTTGCAACACTTTGTCTGCTAAAGAAACCGCCGCTCCCGAACAACACTCCGCAACGAAAGCGATTGGGCGAGTGTTGGAATTGATTGCACCTCAAGGCATTCAAGCCGCTACCGTCTACGGTGTTGAGTCGCATCAACGCTTAAAGCCCTCACCAACGCCAGAGCAAGAAACGCCGGTTTGGGTGGAATGGCTCAACTTACCCGCAGCCAAAACTCCCGCCCGCGCCGAATCGGCTTACTCGCTAGCACAAAAAGGTAATCAAGAGGCAATCACTTTTTTACTTCAAAGATTACTCAATCCTGACCTCGACCGACGCTTGGCAACAGGCGGCATTAACCTGAAAATTCGCCGCAAACAAGACTTGTTGCACATTATGAGTGAGGCGCCCGTCTGTCCGCCCCAAACTCAGGTAAGCTCACCTATTAATCGTTTCCTGCGTCAGTTGGCTATTCCAGGAATTGCGGGAGTGCGAATTTATGGTCGTCGCGCTGGTTCTACATCTCCTTCCTGGAACTACGGCGTTGATTTTATTGGGCGACGCCGATTTGTACCGGAAGCGACACCTGAATTTGCTGCTTCAGATGCCTACATCAATGAGCTGGTGGCGCCCACGGGGGAACCTGTTCTTCGCCCAGATTTAACCAAAGAAGACCTTAAACATGGCTTGAATCGCGGTGCAACAGCTACGGCTCGTACGCTTGGGCGTTGGTTATGCTCTTCGCAACTGTTTGTCCCGACTGTCGAGAATCAAGTGGCAGCAGCAACCCCACAGACCAGTGCGAAAAGTTTCTCGTCTTCCCAAGGTGTCAAAGTAGCAATAGTTTGGGGGGCACTGGGGTTATTGCTGACCGTGCAAGCGGATTGGCTCGTAGGGAGGCTTGTACGATTACAAACACAAGCAAATGCGGTGCTACCGACAACAACCGCGACACCACCGCCGCCCGTCTCTTTGCCTCAGCTATCTTTACGGAAAGGCGGTGCGGGAACTGATAATTTTAATGCTTCTGGGTTTACGAAAGATGGGGAAAAGAGCGTTATTGTCAATGAGAAAAAAGACAAATCCCCAACTCCAAAGCGAACGGGTGGAGCAACAGCAGCCATCTTAGCTGCGGCACGCTCCTCTAACCCTTCGTTCAATAATCAACTCCTTGATGAAAAGCTGGCTCTCTACCAACAGCGTCTCCTCCAAAGTGGTCCTCCAGATGTTGTGATTTTAGGTAGTTCTAGGGCACTCCGGGGCATCGATCCGCTTGCGCTTCAAGATGCTTTGGCGACTCAGGGCTATCGGAACGTTGAGGTGTTCAACTTTGGCATTAACGGTGCTACGGCTCAGATTGTAGACTTAGTAATCCGCCGCATTTTAGCGCCAGAGCAATTACCCAAACTGATTATCTGGGCAGATGGGGCACGGGCGTTTAATAGTGGTCGAGTTGATGCGACTTATAATGCGATCGCTTCTTCACAAGCCTACCAGCAGCTCCAAACTAGAGCTTTTGATAGTAAGCAAAGTGGTAATGGCTATGGGGAAAAACAAAGCGCCAATTCCTCTGCAGACGGAACAATTCCCCCTTTTGCTTCTTTAAGCACAGGTTATCAGTCTCTTGGTAAGTGGTTGAATCAATCTTTAGCAAATATTTCCTCGACTTACCCCCAGCGAGACCAACTAAAATCCTTATTACGTGAACAGTTTGTCACGCTTTTAGAACAAGTTAATATTTCCTCGACTCCAACTCTTACAGATTCGGAAAAATCATTATTACTTACGGAAGAGTCCATTGATTTTGATGGCTTTCTGCCTTTATCTATTCGCTTCAATCCTGCCACTTATTACAAGCAACATCCCAGAGTTGCTGGTGATTATGACAATGACTATGAATCTTTCCAACTGGGTGGAAAACAAGATGCAGCTCTCGACTCACTCTTGCAATATGCCAAGGCTAAAAATGTGGGAGTTGTCTTTATCAATCTCCCCCTCACCAACGATTATTTAGATCCAGTTCGTCTAGGATACGAAGAGCAGTTTCAGCGATATAT
>CADCTM010000584.1 GCA_902805485.1 uncultured Coleofasciculus sp.
TTGCTGCCATTGAAGTTTGGGAGTCTTTGCGACCTGGATTAACTGATGCCTCAAAAATCGCCATCTTTGAAACGCAGACTCAAACCTACCGCTTCCTGCAACATAGCCTTGTTGCTCAGAATAGAACTAATGATGCTCTCGAAATTGCTGAACGAGGAAGAGCTAGAGCTTTTGTTGAGTTATTAGCACAGTGCCAATCTTCCAACCCCAATAATCAAAAAACAATCAAACCACCGACAATTCAACAAATTAAACTTATTGCCAAAACTCAAAAAGCTACATTAGTTCAATCTTCAACGATAGAGAATCAGTTAATCTACATTTGGGTGGTCAAACCTACAGGTGAAGTAGCATTTAAGCAAGTTAACCTCAAATCCCTGGAAACGCCCCTAACAGAACTTGTTACCAACAGCCGTGAATCTATCGGTGTCAGAAGTCGCGGACTTCTTGTAGTCGGTTCCGGAGAAAATGCTCAAGCTACAGCAACACAACGATTACAACAACTACATCAAATATTAATCCAACCGATCGCACAATTCCTCCCCACTGACCCAAACTCACGAGTCATATTCATTCCTCAATCATCCCTATTTTTAGTTCCCTTTGCAGCCTTACAAGATGAGCAAGGAAAATATTTAATTGAAAAACATACTATATTAACTGCTCCAGCAATTCAGGTACTAGAACTAACTCATCAACAGCGACAACGGTTGAGGGCGCAAAGCCTTACGTCCCTACAGGGGAAAGACGCTCTTGTTATGGGTAATCCTACGATGCCGAGTATTCCTGACTCAACTGGAAAATTACAGAAATTAGCTAACTTACCCGGTGCGGAAACAGAAGCAAATGCGATCGCAAAATTACTCAATACTCAAGCCATGATTGGCGCATCTGCCACCAAAGCAGCTATCCTACCAAAACTCACTTCTGCCAGAATTGTGCATTTAGCAACGCATGGGTTATTAGAGGATTTTAAAAATTTAGGTCTACCAGGAGCTATTGCTCTTGCTCCCTCTGGCAACGATAATGGCTTACTCACTGCCTCGGAAATCTTCGATTTAAAACTAAATGCCGAATTAGTTGTTTTAAGTGCTTGCGATACAGGACGAGGCGATATTAAAGGAGATGGCGTAGTTGGTTTATCTCGTTCTTTAATTAGTGCTGGAGTGAGCAGTATTATTGTTTCACTGTGGTCAGTTCCTGATGCACCAACTGCCTCTTTGATGACTGAGTTTTATCGTCAAATTCAACAAAATTCTGATAAAGCCACGTCTTTACGAAATGCGATGTTAACCACAATGAAACAACATCCAGATCCCAAAGATTGGGCAGCTTTTACACTAATTGGTGAAGCAGAGTAGGGGGGAAGCATTTGCGCTTGAATTTATCTTTAAAAGCACAATCTTTCTACGGAAATGCTTCGCCCTTCCTTCTTAAGACTTCAATTTGTCGGCACAACAAACACCGGAATCTGACGCTCTGAAGTTGGCGGAGATGATAGTGTTGGAGTGCCAGTTGCAGGAATTCCTGTCGGAGTCATTGATCCAGCTTGTGGTAGAGTCGGCACAACAAATTCTGGTAATGTAGATGCTGAACCTGGTGGCGTCAAGCTTTGAGGACTTGTTGCCGAAGTTGGGGCTTTCGGTGCCATTGAACCCGTTTGTGGCTTCGTAAAAATCAATTCCCGTTCAGGATTCGAGGGTAAAGATTGAGGAGTGCCAGGTAGGGGTGAAGGCGCGGGTGTTGCGGGTAAAGGACTGCTAGGCGCGGGTGCGGCAGGTAAAGGACTGCTAGGCGCGGGTGCGGCAGGTAAAGGACTGCTAGGCGCGGGTGCGGCAGGTAAAGGATTGCTGGGCAGAGGTGAAGGCGCGGTACTACTTGGAGTAACGGGAGGAGTCGCGGCATCAGTAGTGATATAAATATGACCTAATGGTTTACCTTTATAAGTTCTTCTTGTCAACCGCCAACCGGGATTAAGAACAATTTTCTCAAAACCCTCAGTCATACCGTTGGTGCTGCCGATTTCAATATCTGGCATCTGCCTGTTGACGCGGTGACTACCAACAAGCGCTAATTTACCATTGCGCTGAACGACACGGAGCAGGTAATCTAAGCCCAGATCCTCACTACCCATGCGGATCGAATAACCATTACTGTCAGTGCTGCGTCCACAAACGCCAGTGAAGTCAAATTTCAAAAGGAGAGGGTCTATAGTGCCTGGTGTGCTGCCGTCAGTCCAGCAAAGACGCTTATTAGAGATTTGTTCCAAAATTAGCAATTGATGCTGGTTGTTGCCGTTGACAGGGGTGGCTAAGACGATGAAATTATTGCTATTGACTTCTTGAGTATCAAACGTAGCTGCCCTTGTCGGACTCAAAGCACTGACACCGAAAAAAGACGTTGTAGCGATAAGAGCAACTTGGAGCAATCGGGAAGTGTTCATAGTTGAGGCAATTGATGCTAGTTCATGTAGTTTAAATAGACGCTCATTGAGCGAAATTAGCTCCCTACTCTTGGGAAGTTGAGCGGGGATAATTGTTTATATTCCCATAGGTTAGGAGGTAAGCGAGTAAGATCGCTTCAGCGCATACTCAATAGCGAAGCTTACTGCTGCTCTTGAGATCGTCTTCACTCTTCCTACTAACTATCATCAGTGATTGATGACTTCACGGAAAACGTCAGCACCGTCTCATCAAACCCTTTTAGTCGGAGAGGAATATCATTTCTAACCGCCTCACCTCGTTTAAGATAGTCGGCAACAGCCGCTGAAACCAAAATCGAATTAGGGGTGGCAGCTTCTTGTAATCGAGAGGCAACATTAACCGCAGGACCGATCGCCGTATAATCTGATCGTTCCTCACCTCCGAACATCCCAACAACCGCCGTTCCCTGGTGGATGCCACAGCGAAACTGCACAGGCGGGGGGCCATTCTCCCCAACAATGCCTTGCTCCTTCCAGCGCTGGTTGAGCTGATGCAATGCACGATGCATTTGCCGTGCTGCCCCAATCGCCCGTCGGACTTGCTCATTCGGCGTCAAGTCCTCCGGAGCGCCAAACAGCGCTAAAATCGCATCACCCATAAACTTATCCACCGTGCCACCGTGATCAAATACGGCACGAGTCATAGATTCTAGGTACTCATTGAGTAACTCTGCCACACCACTCGATCGCAAAGTATTTGCTAGTTGAGTAAAGCCGACAATATCACTAAACAAAATCGTCACCAGACGCGGTTCAGGGCGCAAATCTAGCGATAGTTCACCTTTTGCTGCCCGTTGTACCATTGAGGGCGGCAAAAAGCGCTTCAGCACCGACTCGGTTAAATAAGTATTCAACTCAATCACTCGTCGCTCATTTGCCTTGAGTGCCAGCAGATTTCGGACTTCTGCCAACAATTCTCGGTCATTAAACGGTTTAGAAAGATAAGCATCCGCCCCGCCTTCAGCACCTTCAATTCGTGTTGTTTCATCCGCTTTTGCCGTCAGCAGAACAATTGGCGTTCCTTTCACCTCCTCTGACTTCCGAATCAGGCGAATCATATCAATACCCGACACCACAGGCATCATTAAATCCGTCACGATCAAATCAGGATGGCGCGACTGTGCCACATTAAACCCTTCCTGCCCGTTTCTTGCCGTCATTACCTGATAACCGGCTTGCCGAAGAATGCGAGAGACATAGCTTAGGACATCCAAGTTATCATCCACCACCAAAATCGATGAAGTCCTCGAACTGGGTGCAATAGACGCCGTAATTGAGGGACTGGGAGATTGAAAATTATCTAAATTGGGCTGCTGATTTGGTTTTTCTGGAGGTGTATCGTCCTCTACTTCAGTTTCCTCTAGATTCGATTCAATTTCTTCTAGATCGGCTAATTCCACCGCCGCACGAGTGGACTGAATTTCTGTCGGGACTTCCAGAACTTGTTCCAGTGGTAAATGATCAGTTCCGGTTTGCAGCCAAACGTTGAAGATTGTGCCTTCTGAGTAAACCGACTGTACAGAAATTTGACCGCCGTGCATTTCCACCAATTCTTTCACCAATGCCAGTCCCAAACCACTGCCTTCATAACTGCGGTTAACCGAGCCTTCTGCTTGCCGGAACCGCTCAAACAGATGGGGAATTTGCTCTTTACGAATGCCAATTCCCGTATCAGAAACCTGCATTTGTACATGGTCTCCGGCGGGTTCTACTTTTATATTAATCCGCCCCCCTGGCTCAGTGAATTTCATCGCATTGGACAGGAGGTTATAGAGTACTTTGTCAAATTTTTCGGAATCTAAATAAACAGGGGCACAGGGAGTAAACTGGGTCGAAATCTCGATGTTTTTTCGCTCACAGTAGGGTCGGAACGCTTCAACAATTTGGTTTACAAATTCGACTAAGTTACAGGGGCGAAAACTCGATTGCATCCGACCATCGTCCAGGCGCTGGATATCGAGGAGTTGGTTAACTAAGCGCAATAAGCGACGGGAATTCCGCAGGGCGATCGCACTTTGGTCGTAAGGCAAAGCCTTCTCTTGCGCGACAACTGACTCCAACGGCCCAATCATTAAAGTTAGAGGAGTCCGGAACTCGTGGGAAACATTTTGGAAAAACTCGGTTTTCTGCCGATCCAGTTCCAGTAACCGTTCCGCTTGCTGCCTGGTTTTTTGATACAGTCGCGACTGCTGAACTGCGATCGCAGCTTGGGAGGCAACCGCTTGGGCTAAGTCAATTTCTGAGGTGAGCCAATGACGGAACTTATTGGTTTGGCGCAGGGTAATGCTGCCAATAAGTTGACCATCGGACAGTAAGGGTACAACTAAAAGCGCTCTGGCGGGTTCGCGCAGGGGCAAGTCAAACCCATTCATTTCCGCACTTGCTACCAAATCATCAATCACCACTGGCTGTTGTGTATTCAAAAGCTGCTGTAGAACGGGATTACCCGAAATCGGGACAATAGACTGGGGTAACTGATGAGTCGTCGGTCTTGTTCCGTGTGAGTTATTAAGTCCTAAATTCGGTTTAGCCCCAATTTCGTTGGTTCCTGTTCCCAATATTTGACCGGATTTTCCGTCATATAAACCGACACATTGGACAAATTCATCTTCTTCTTTCCACAGCGATAAGGCACAGCCATCAACTTGTAACGCTTGTCCTAATTGTTGAGTAATGGCGGTAAAAATCTCTTGAGGGTCGAGTGTGGAGCGAATCGCCGTTGTGATCGTGTTAATCAACGCTTGCTGTGTTGCCAAAGCCTGTACTTGCTCATAAGCGCGTGCTTGGGACAAAGCAAGAGCGGCTTGATCGGCAACCATCACAACCAATTGAATTTCGTCATCCTGCCAAATATAAGGCTCTCCACAGCGATGCAGTGCCATTACTGCCATCAACTCCTGTTGACTAATTAACGGCACAATCAAGCTGGAGCGAATATTGAGCTGTTCGTAAGCTCTGAGGCGCTCGGCATGAGTGGTGAGTGCTTGTTTCTCTGGTGTGGGAGTAGCAATAAAGCGCTCTGAAGTCAACACATCGTTAATAACTTCAACATCGCGGGTTTCCCAAACAGTCTGTTCTAAGGAGCGGGGATAAGAGCCGTTTTGGGTAGGCATTACCGGGTTCGGTATAGAGGAAGCGGGGTAAGGAGAGCTTTTAAGCGTTGGAAGCGTAGATTTCTGCTGGCTACTTTTCTCCTGCTCTAGCATTTTCACGAGCGCTTCAATTTCGAGATCTCCCTCTTTCCCGGCTTGGGTTTGGGGCGCTTGCGCTCCTTGGTCTTTTTGATAGACAAACGACTCGTTTAGTAATCGATCATCTTGAAAAGGACGCAGAATGCAAACATCGACCTCCAAAAGATGACCGACTGTTTCGACAATTCTTTGCAGGATTTGCTGCAGGGGAGAGCCGTCACTTCGACCATACTGGGCGTTGCGAATTGTATTGGTAACGGTATTGAGTAGTGATTCTCGACGCAGGGCGCGGCACAATTCCTCTGTACGAACCTTGAGGACGTTGTGGGTATCCATCGCTTGTCCCACCACAGCTCTGAGTTCCTCAGCGTTCCAGGGTTTGGTGACGAACTTGAAGACTTTCCCAGCGTTGATCGCTTCTACAAGGTCTTCAACATCGGTGTAGCCGGTGAGGATAATCCGGATGATATCAGGATATTGGGTGGCTGTGAGGCTCAGAAACTCTGTGCCGCTCATCAGTGGCATCCTTTGATCGGAGATGATCACCGCGACATCCTGTTCGTTTGCCAAGATTTCTAGAGCCTCTGGGCCGTTTTCTGCCCTTAATACCCTGTAATGTCGGTGGAAGGTTCGATAAAGCAAGTCAAGGTTGTCTGGTTCGTCATCGACAACCAGAAGTTTCTGCTTAATAGGTTCTTGTGATCTCATGCACCGCTCTCCTGCTGCCACTTGTTGTCGGCTAAACATTGTCTGCACTGATTCACAGATTCTTCCGGCAAGGGATGGCTACGGGAGCGAGAAATCAGGGCTAATGTTATCAGTCCTAAAAGTTCAGGCTGGCAAATTCGAGCAGATAACTCGTTCCGAAACATTTTCGATCTGTGGCTATGGTTCAGTGGTACACCCCAATCGATTTTAATTTTTGTTTTTCAGTAGGGTTGTATTTCTTAATAAAAGTGATGTATGAGAGCAATCGGATGTCTTTTTTTGCTTTTTGCCGGGAGTCAACAGTGCCCAACATCTCTTTAGGGGGTTCTCTTGGCATTGGGATCAAGAAAATGCCTTTAAAGATGAACGTTGGCACATAGGCGATCGCAATAATGAGAAAATTCCCCATTCAGGGAAGCGATCTCTCCCACTTGAAAGCAACGGATGACAAGCCGTGCCCTTCCTCACATACAACGCTGCAAAAATCGACTTGCAGCTTTCTCTATACAAAAGGATTGCCCCCTGAAAATTTGTTGATAACCCTTTTGGTGTTTCATCGGATGCCGATGCTTGCCGTTACAGAAATAAGCTGTTCTTACACTCGTCCTAAAATCAGGCTGTTAGAAACATACTTTGCTGCTTTTGGCTCATCCGGATCTTGAACATTTTGATTGGGTCGGGGCTTGGCTTTTGGCTGCGCCTTGACTACTGCTGATCGATGCACTACTTTACAATACTATCCTTCTCTACTGTCGTTGTACTCCCTAGTTGGCTTTGCGGAAATTTATCCTCACTGATTACACCGTTGTTGTACAAGCGTTGACGCTCGTACAGGTTTCACCGCTTCTGTTAGCCGGGATGCAGCGATTGGGTGTCACCTAATCCTCAAAAATCAATGCCTTAGATGTCCTAGATAACGTTGCGGTCGATACAATTGGTTAGGTATTGATCGCAAAAACCTTTTGCCTAAACTCTAGGCGTTGCCAAAAATAAATTAGTCTCAAGTTAGCGAATGTATAAGTTTTGATCGTTTGTTCGCTTTGAACGTTCTCTATTTTTTTATCAAAATATCTTTCTGGTTGTGAACCCCTGCTTCTTTTTCTTAACGCCCTATGAACCAGCCCCTGCTGGTCACAATGCCGTTGTTACCAGTGCCTCCCACTTTACGATTCGTACCGCTCAATCTCGCGATGTAGCCACGTTGGCGGAAATTCTCACCGATAGCTTTCACCCACCTACAGGGTTCATGCGCTGGGCTGCCCCGATTTTACGCTTGGGAATTTATGAAGATTTACGAAATCGACTCCGCTCGCCGGCGCCCAATTACGCTTGCTTTGTTGCGGTTGCCTCGGTTCCTAAGCCTACAGGTTGCTGTGAGCAATTGGCAGGCACTGTTGAGGTCGCTCTGCGTCCTTCATCCTGGCAACCTCGTGCTTCCCAATATCCTTACATCTCTAATCTGGCTGTGAGCCAGTCGTGTCGCCGTCAAGGCGTTGCTCGACAATTACTAGTTGCTTGTGAGCGAGCGTCCCTGGAATGGGGCTACTCTGACCTCTACCTCCATGTGCTAGATAACAACCATCAGGCAAGACAGCTTTATCTAAAGGCTGGCTATGAACTGCATCAGGCTGAATCTAGCTACAGCACCTGGCTATTCGGGCGTCCGAAACGTCTATTTTTGCACAAACACTTGATGCCGCTCACAAGTTAACGACTAACTGTAAGGCAATACTCGAACGCTCAAGGCTATATTGGCATGGAACAGGAAAGCCTCAATCTCAACACGGGTTTAATCCAAAACTCACAAGCATTGGAAATTCTCCGACAACTGCACGAAAGGCAACTACTAGTTGTTAATACAAGACGCCGAAATGGTTTAATTCTCTACAAGCGTTACCACGCTGAATTTGCAGGACCTGGTTCTGCTGTTGGTGGATTATTCGATCTTGATTGTCTGCGAGTGCTGCCGGTGGGCAATCTTTCTTTGGTTTCTGCTGAGACGGCAGATGAGCGACAACGGGCTTATTTGATACGGCGACAGTGGGTGCGACTAACAAGAGAAATTACCCACAACCCAGTGCCGCTACAACGTGCCCAGAAGATTCTCAATCAGTTTGAGGGCTTCTTTGACACTGAAACAATTGCTAAATTGCCAGATGATGCATTTGCGCTATTGGTGGGTGTTTTACCGAATACGATTCGGAAAGTGCGGAATACGGCGGATCGGGTGGATGTCAGTGTCAGTAGTTAGGGCAAGTCTGCCTTATTTAGTGCAAATCTCTCTCAAAATTATGAGTCTTGGGGCGATAACTGCCATAGCTGAATTTCATAACAGAGGTGGCGTTCAAAAATCATCTGAGCATCTACTCCCTCTGTAATCAGTGTATTCACCCAACGACCAAAGAAACGGCGCAGTAAACCATACAACAGGGGGACAGTAATCTCCACCAAATCCCCAATATACTTGAGCGTTGTCAGTCCGTAGGTTCGGAATTCTTTAACATATAATTCCAGAGATGGCGCAATTTGCTGGGAGATGTCCTCCGTTTTGACGAGGTTGAACCCAGCTTTGAGCAGGGCGGCGTTGATATCAGCGACGACATGGCAGTTGGAGAAGATACCCGTGCTGTATTCGGCATCAGTCCGTAGCATATCAGCCAGTAAGAGATAGCCGCCAGAGTTGAGCAGACGGGCGGCTCCGTTGGCAATATCTTCCGCCGACATATACTGACTACTTTCGCTGAAGAGTAACAGATCGTAGGTGTTGGCAAGCTTGAAATCTTCAAATCTCGTCAGGTGAAATGGTGCCTGCCCACGAGTGTTTTTCAGAAATTGTTCTTGCTGGAATGAGTCGGGTGCAAGCCCTTCAACCGCAAAGCCACGCTCAATTAGATAGGCAGCATTACCACCAATTCCACAACCAATATCCAATATAGTCTTTGTCTCGTTGGGAATATGCGACACCAAACGCGCGGCATAAGCTTCTTGTGCTGCACGAAATCTTGGAATTGTCAACTCATCGGGAGAATTGGGCAACGGCTCCCAATACCCATAATGGAGATAGGGTGAATTTGTAAGTCCCAGGTAGTACTCCAGGGCGGCATTTTGATAGCGGGTGGTTTTGGGGATACGGATTCGCTTTGATGGCATCACATACCAATTTGAGGCTAAATAGTTAAAACTAAGGATGTTTAACACTAGGGTTTTGCAGTCGCCTAATGCAGAA
>CADCTM010000585.1 GCA_902805485.1 uncultured Coleofasciculus sp.
GCACGATTAGTTTTCCTCCCAATAGCTGGAAGAGGTGTTTGGTAACATTGAGATTTAAGCTGAGGCTACCTGTTTCTGGTTGAAACATCAGCAACTGACCAATGGATTTTAAGGTTGAACAACTTGAGTCGCTTGAATGGCGGGTCTTTTCTGGATCAGGTTGAGATTGGAATTGTAACTTCAGTTGGTCGCCTGTCGGTGTCACCTGTACCTGGATATGACTGCCGAAGGGGAGAGAACGGGTAAAATTTTCCATCAAGCCAGTTAGTACCTGATCGAGCATGGCAGGATTACTGACAACGGTGGGTAGCTCTTGCGGCAGTACAACATCCAGGGTTAAGTCGCGTCGTTGTGCCTGCTTTTGCCAGCGAGGAATGCTTTGCTGGAACACTTGATCCAGGGACATGGAGGTGAGGTTTACCGACATTTGCTTGGTTGCCGTGGTTTCTAATTCTACGGCGCGGAAAATTAGCTCCATGCGGTTGATTTGTTCGGTACACTCATGATCGATAATTTCTAGGCGGCGGATGACTTCTGACGGGAGGTCACGACGCTTTAGCAGTAGTTTGGTTAAGGTGCGAATTGTCGTCAGAGGCGTACGAATTTCGTGGGTCAGGGCTTTGAGCAATTCCACGTCAGGGGTGGCTTCACGAGGCGTCCAGACCTTACTGCTAGAACGTTCATCATTTTTTCCTAACGGTTCCCAGTGACGACCTGTCTTGAAGGCATCACGCGGTGGTTGCGGTTTTTCGAGTTGAGTAATGGGTTCTTTGGAGGAGACAGGTATGGTTTGAATTGTCTCGGTTTGGGGCAGTTCGGGCAGATTTTTCAGGAGTTGACGACCAAATTGCATCACGATTTTGTAATCAGGTGATTTGGGTGCAAACTCTTCAATTAAGGATTCTAGTTGGGTAAGCTGATGAGGACTGGTTAAGAGTATCCGGGGACGAAGGGCGAACCACGCCTGTTGGATGTCCTCTGGGTCAAAGGAGAAGCGAAAGGCTGGAATGCCATAGAGGTCTTCTCCATGAACCATTACTAAACTAAAGTTATGGGTAAAAACTAAACAAAACTGTTCGGCGGCTAATGAGTCACCTGGAAGTAAGCGCAGTTCATGAGCCGTATTGACAATTGGTTCAGGATGTCTCTTTTGGGCAGGCAGTAGATGACATGGCATCAATGCCAAAACGTTAAAGGTTTCAGTTGTAAAAATGCCAGTCTGGAAGCGGGAAAGTAAATCAGGGTGGCTTAAGACGGGTACAGGTCCGGCTAAAACTAATCCTTGGCTGGTATCGTCTGAGCTGGAAGTCGCGATAAATTGCAGGAGTAATTGCTCTAAAGAGGCGATCGCACTTTTCCATTCTCCTTTTGCTTTTGTCGCCGCTGCATTATGTTGTGCAGACACACGTTCTCTGACGCGACGATTAGTGACACCAGACTGATTATTCTCAGTTACTCCTGCCTGTTCAACCCAAGACATAATCCCATCGTTTAGTCCAGCCTGTTCGCGCTGGGCTAATACTTCACTTAAGCTTGGCAACAACCATTTTTGCACCACGATCTTTCTTTCCCCATGCACGAGTTCGCACATTACGGCTAACAGTTTGTTCTGTCTATGAGAGTACTGTATTTATTCATCACTCTTGGGGCGTACAACCGAACTGATTAGTCGCAATTTCCGTGTTCTTGAACACTTTCTCGTTGTGAACTGTTTTTCGGGTTATTTTCGCTTGCGGATCTGGGTAAAAACCGCCAAGTTTCTCTCCTTCTCAATTACCGATATCTCATCTTTGTGATTCAGGCGTTGCCAGATGGATAGTCGCCACTTTAGGCTGTAGCATTTTTACTGGTCAGGCTTTCGTGTTCTCAGAGGGGAGCAATTATTCCTTGACATTGCTCTCTACAGCCATGAAACGTTACTTTTATGTATTCATAACC
>CADCTM010000586.1:0-384 GCA_902805485.1 uncultured Coleofasciculus sp.
AGATTGCTGCCGATTTATTTAAATTCTCAAGATTGGCAAAATAAATACACTGCGGTAGAATAATAATCTGGCGATCGTGATATTGAGAAACAATCCGTTCGCGAAATTGTTGATGATGATTCCAAAGGTCGCCAAAGTTACCGCCACCTTGCAGAATTATCGGTCCTTTACCGCTTTTTTGAGCCATCAACTCTTCCGAGAAATCATCAAGACTGGCAATATAGTTGATTTTTACGTTGAGAATATCAGTAAGATAAAAGACGGTAGCAAGCCAAATTAAATGGTCGCCCACATTAAGATAGTTAGGATAATCCAGTAAGACACATTCTTCAAATCGCTCTAATTGTCCGAGAGTATCGTGAAGAATATCCCTAATTTTTTCGG
>CADCTM010000586.1:394-8572 GCA_902805485.1 uncultured Coleofasciculus sp.
GGCATTCCTGATTAGATTGCCCCAATTTTATCTCATCCGGATTAGCACCCGTTTATCAAGCAAGTTTGGAAGAAATCGTTTGAGCTGCCGCAGACTTAGATGATATCTTCTTCTTATTAAAAGTCAGCGCCTTATCCACACAATCAATTACAATCGTGTCACCCTCAACAAACGTATTTTCCAAAAGCTTAGTTGCGATCGCATTTTCCAATTGCCGCTGAATCGCCCGTTTCAGGGGACGAGCGCCGTATACTGGGTCATAACCCACATCCGCCAGATAATCTTGCGCCTTAGATGACAACTCCAACTTAATCTTTTGATCCGCTAATAACCGCTCAATCCGCTTAAGCTGAATCACAACAATCTTACGCAATTCCGCACGACTCAGAGTGTGGAAAATAATAATATCGTCAACACGATTCACAAATTCTGGGCGGAAATGTCCCCGCAACGCATCCGTTACCCTTTTCTGCATTTCCTCATATTGAGAATCATCCCCCGCGACACTCAAAATATGTTCGCTGCCGATATTACTCGTCATCACAATAATCGTATTCCGGAAATCCACCGCTCGCCCTTGGGAGTCCGTAATCCGTCCATCATCCAACACTTGCAGCAAAATATTAAACACATCCGGGTGCGCCTTTTCCACCTCATCCAATAACACCACCGAATAAGGACGACGCCGCACCGCTTCCGAGAGTTGTCCTCCCTCCTCATACCCCACATACCCAGGAGGCGCACCAACCAAGCGCGAAACCGAGTGCTTCTCCATATACTCGGACATATCAATCCGAACTATGGCATCATCGCTGTCAAACAAAAACTGTGCAAGGGCGCGGGCGAGTTCCGTTTTACCGACACCTGTAGGTCCCATAAACAAGAAAGAACCGATTGGGCGTCCGGGGTCTTTCATCCCCGCCCTGGCGCGTCGTATCGCCGCCGCAACCGCTTCCACCGCTTCCATTTGCCCAATTACCCGTTCGTGCAAATGCCCTTCCAACTGCAACAGCTTTTGGCGCTCCGACTCCAAGAGGCGCTTCATCGGGATGCCTGTCCACTTCGCCACAATTTCCGCAATATCCGCTTCTGTGACTTGTTCCCGCAGTAATGCTGTGCCGTCTGCTTGCATTTCTAATAACTGCGCTTCTTTGGCTTCGCGATCGCGTTGTAAGTTCTCCAGCTTGCCATACTTAAGTTGCGCCGCTTTATTCAAATCATACGCCCGTTCCGCTTGGTCGATTTGCAACCGCAGTTGTTCCTCTTCCTTCTTCAGATTATTAATATCTTCCAGGAGTTGCTTTTCTCCCTGCCACTGTCCATCGAGTTGTTCATGCTTACCTTCTAAACTGGCAATTTCTTGCTCAATTCGCTCCAGACGCTCTTTTGACGACCGATAAGCGCTACCTACCGTAGTAATACCATCCCGTTGATTTTCCGCTTCCAGAGACAGCTTCTCCATTTTTAGCTGCATCAGGCGACGGTCAATCGCTTCGAGTTCCACCGGCTTGGAAGTAATCTCCATTTTCAGCTTCGCTGCCGCTTCATCAACCAAATCTATCGCCTTATCGGGCAAAAAGCGATCGCTAATATACCTGTCCGAAAGCGTTGCCGCCGCCACCAACGCTGAGTCCGTAATCGTCACATTATGATGAACCGCATAACGTTCCTTCAAGCCCCGTAAAATCGAAATCGTATTTTCAACCGTTGGTTGATTGACCAAAACCTGTTGAAATCTGCGCTCTAATGCCGCATCCTTCTCTATATGCTTGCGATATTCATCTAACGTCGTCGCCCCAATACAGCGCAATTCGCCCCGCGCCAACATCGGTTTGAGCAAGTTCCCCGCATCCATGGTCCCTTGACCGGCGCCAGCACCAACAACGGTGTGCAACTCATCAATAAACAGGACAATTTGCCCTTCTGAGTGGGTAACTTCGTTTAATACCGCCTTTAGTCGGTCTTCAAATTCGCCCCGATATTTTGCCCCGGCAATTAAACTGCCCATATCCAAGGAAATCAGTTGGCGATTTTTTAGAGATTCCGGTACGTCACCATTTACGATACGTTGAGCCAGACCTTCTGCGATCGCGGTTTTGCCAACTCCCGGTTCACCAATCAGTACCGGGTTATTCTTAGAACGACGGGAAAGTACCTGCACAACTCGACGGATTTCTTCATCTCGCCCAATTACCGGGTCAAGTTTTCCGGCTTTTGCCTGTTCCGTTAAATCTCGCCCATACTTCTCCAAAGCATCGTAACGCGCCTCAGAACTTTGGTCGGTGACTTTTTGAGAACCCCGAATTGCTTTAATTGCCCCTTCGAGTTTGGCAGTATCCAAGTTAAAAGTTTTGAGCAAACGTCGTCCAACTCGCTCATCTTCGGCTAAAGCTAGCAGTAAATGTTCAACGGCAATAAACTCATCTTGTAAGCCGGTTCGTGCTACTTCGGCGTTATCGAGCATAACATCCAAGCCGCGACCCAGGTATAATTGGTCAACGGTTTGGACTTTCGGCTGCCGACTGGCAAAGGCTTCTAGCTGCTTCTTAAACGGCGGAATATCAACGGGGATACGCGAAAGAATTTGAATCGCTAACCCGTCTTGTTCCAAAAGTGCGATCGCCATATGCTCCACTTCTAGCTGCTGATTTTTGAAGCGACGGGCAACATCTTGGGATTTTACAATGGCTTCCCAAGCTTTATCTGTAAATTTGCTAGGGTCAGTGGGCTGCATTTCCTATAACGAATCCTGAATTAAAGACTAAATATAATGGCTCCCAGTCGAAGTATAACAATCTCCTGGACTGGATCAGCAGAGTTCTGGGTATGAACACAGAACATGACATTTTAGCTGAGGGTGAGGGGAAAGAGTAAATCGATATAATTTTATTCTCCAGCTTGTTGCTTCAGCAGATTAGGTTCTGTTGACATTTCAACGTAACCAGAGCAAGGCACAGACAAAGCACAGAAAACTCCAATAGTTCCGAGCTAGCTTGTCGAACCGAGAAAAGATTCGTCGATACTGCTTAATTTTGTTGAAGAGACATTCGATTAAATGACGTTCTTTGTACCAGTGTCTGTCATACTCTCGTGGTTGCTTGCGATTTTGGCGAGGTGGAATAACAGCTTGTCCACCTTGCTGTTCAATCAACTCGATTAACGAGTCGGCATCATAACCTCGATCAGCAATCACCCGCTCTGGTTGTTGAGCTACAAGTAATCCTGGAGCTTGAGTCACATCATGCTGCTGTCCCCCTGAAAGAGCAAGTTCTAGTGGGTTGCCCAATCCATCACTGAGGACATGAATTTTGGTTGTAAAGCCGCCTCGGCTCCGACCTAAGGCTTGATCTAGCCCCCTTTTGCCCCTGCTGCACAGGCATGGGCACGAATGGTTGTGCTATCGATGAGTAGGTTTTCCAAGTCAGGAAGCTCAATCAAGGACTGTTGCAATCTCTGCCAAATGCCTCGTTTACTCCAACGATTGAAGCGTTGGTACACGCTGTTCCATTTGCCATAACGCTCTGGTAACAAGCGCCACTGGGCACCTGAACGGCTTACCCACAGCACTGCCTCTTCGGAATTGGCGGCACTCTGTTTCCTGCCCAACGTACACGTCTGGTTGTTGGCGGAGAAACTCCAGAATGTATTGCCAGGTTCTATTATCCAATTGCATACGCTACTGTGCAACTCAGGTGTACTACATCTCATTCTCTCAAAATGTCAACAGAACCTAGAGACTAGGAATTAAACTTGACAACTATTAAAACTTCTACAGTGTTCTAAATGTTAATCAGGGGATGATTTTCAGCTAAGAGAAACCCCGTAGAGAGTTTTATTCAGTAAACGATAAATCGTTTTTCATCCTCACTGGAAATATGCTACAAGTATTGAGCGAACTTTTTTGTCAACGTTCCTTGAATAATTGGAAATGTGCGATCGCGCTCATCATTATTCCAGTGCAATTGGGCTTTGTTGTGAACTCATGACAGCCGTTAACCGAGAGTTGATCGGTGTCCCAACTGGTTAGTCTGTAGGGAGTTGACGGCTGGCTTTAAGGTACAGTTTCGCGCCCCAATCTGCCAATTGCCTTATCTCTCATCTCTGATGGCGCTTTGGTCGTCGGATGCTTTGAAACAGACTATCCAGAGGTTAGCACTCAAGCTTTGAGTGGGGGCTGGGCTTGCCGCAGTGCTTATCTCAGGGAATGCCTCGGAGCAGCCATTTTACTTAATTTGCGATCACATTAACAAAGCTGCGATGCCGTACTTTACAAAAAAAGCCCAGCCAAAGACGGATCGACTGGGCGATATAAAGGAACATGATAGATGTCCCTTGGGAACTGAATACATCATTACTGCCCATAGCAGACTGAGGGGGGGCTGACTCCCTCCGCAACGCTCTTCGTCGCTTTTGGACAACTAAGACGAGTGAAACAGAAAGTATAAAAAGAACAAAGGAGCCATAGAAATAATGGTAAATGTAATAGCGTTTTCTAAATTACGGCTAACATAGCCAATCATCATTACTGTGCCCAAAATAAGCACAACAGACAGAACTAACGCTAAGGTTTCTCCTTGATAATCAATCAGCGAATCCTCCATTTTTGCCCTCTTAAATGCTTGGATTACTTAGATATAACAAAACTCATGATGAACACTCCCTCTACCTGCTTATTCCATAAGTAGAACCCCCCGAACAGACACGCTCTGATTGTAGTGTCTCAACGGACAAAGCAATGTTGTAGAAGAGACAACAACCTTTCTTCTTTTATGTAACCCCTAAACAACCGTCAGCTCTATCTCAATATAAAATTTAGCTAAAACTCAATTCCCTGGGCGCTGTTCATAACTATGATTAGTGAATTTAGTTTAACCAATATTCTGCCCAATCACCATTTCGGCGCTTATATCTAAAATTCTCTAAAATCTTAATATTTAAAAAAATACCCAGCCAACCTTTGAGGATATGTCCCCAATAAAAGAGGTTGCTGGATAATTTTAGTGGAAAAATTCTTTAATAAAAAGAACTATGAACAATTACGATTAGATACTTTATTATCGGGCATAGTGGTGTTGCACAAAACAGCATTTTTCATGTTGGTATCTATCACACTTGCACCACTCAGATTGGCATTACTCAAATTTGCAGAAATCAATTCAGCACCATTCAGGTTCGCCCCGCTCAGATCAGCATAACTTAAGTCTGCTTCACGTAAGCTTGCCCCGCTCAGGTTCGCCTTACTTAGACTTGCTCCACTCAAGGTTGCCCCCCGAAGACTTGCCCAATTTAGACTGGCATTGCTCAGGCTAGCCCCGCTTAAGCTAGCATTTTTCAGGTTAGCGCGAGTCAGGTTAGCACTATTGAGCAAGGCACTAATCAGAAAGCTATTCATCAAGTCAGTATGATTCAAGTCTGCACTATTCAAGTTGGCGCGGCTCATGTCTCTATTACTCAAATTAGTCCGGCTCAAATTACAGTTTTCACATTGCCAACTGATGTTCAACTGCCCATCCGGGTTAACATTTTGAGCTTGAATTGGAGTTGCCAGGAAAGAGGGTGCTAGCAGTAGAATAGTGGTGAGAATTCTTAGTTTCATTACGCTTTCTGGAAAATAGTACTGATAGCTTTTAGAGGATTACTGTGCTTTGCACGTTCATCAATTAATGCCTTTGATGCCATTAATAGCACGGTTGTTCCCCTTGCCAGGGCGATTGGCATCAGCTTTATCAACTCTTCAACTACCAAGACAGCTTTTTCAGTAAATAGTAAAGCTTGTTAATAAAGTTTACCTGAACAGTCACTGCTTCCGAGGGTTTTATCCTCCCGTGACATCTAATGTTTTATTAGTAAATGGCTGAAGCCAGACAAGAAAAACTAATAAATAGGAAGCCGAAACAAGTGACTCCATTGTCTACTGAAGGTATGGCTTTTAGTATATTTGCTGGAAAAAAAAAGCTGGGAACTCTTTACGTTCTTATTAAGGAGAAAGTTGAGGTGGAGTAGATGCCACAGAAGGAGAATTATTCGCAATTGGAATAACACGCGCTTTAACTTGAGCCTTGTGTAGCTCCCGCACGAGTCGCTGTGCTTGGTGTTTATAAAGAGGCGAAAGCAAAGTTCCTGGTAAACTCTTCATCAAGTCTTTCGCCATACTAAGACTACATCCAGAAATCCGTGCGATCGCATTCGCTCCCTCAAACACAGCCTCCTCCGTCAATGCCTTCTCCACCTGCACACGCCAGCTTTTTGGGGTAATTCCCACTATTCCATGCTCAATGCGTCGCAAACAATGACTCGTTGCCAAAACCACCATGCGATCGCCAAAAGCTAGCTTAATATCATCAGAAGGCATAAATTTAGGAGCCTCCTGCCCTTTTTGATAGAGAACCGGCACGACTCCGTATCCATAGGCAACCTCTGCCAAAAGCAAATCGTGGAGCGTATCATCCGGTTCAATATAATATTCTGTAACCAAAATTGTTTGATTATTGAGACGAAACAGACCTGTAATATTTTCGCCAAAAGCCGCTCCCGCAAAAGCTTCTGCCGCCAAAGCATAAGCACACAACACTTGAGCATCCGGCAGCATCTGCGCCAAATTATTACTTAATCCTTGCTCAAATGTCCGAATCACCAAACCCCCAACCGGATTTGCTGCATGAGCCATTAACCCAACTTCCATATTTACCATTTCATCATCCGTTGCCACCAAAACACTTTTTGCAGTTGGTAGATTTGCCTTCTTCAAAGAGGAAGTAAAATCACCAACAATCACAGGTAAATATGGTAAAACATTCGAGTCAATTGCTGTATTAGTCAGACCAACAACGGGTTGCTTAAACTCTTGTAGCAGCATTGCCACCCGTTGCCCCACTCGTCCTAATCCAATTACTACCACATGGTCTTGTTGCGGCACAGGCGGACGCGGCTTAGAAAACTGAAATCTTGAGCTGAGGATTTTTTCAGTAAGCATTGCATACAAAATACCTACAAAAATTGTCCCAATTACAGTTAAACAAAAACTAAATAAATGCAGCCACCAAGGAAGTTCTAATTGTAATGGTAGCTGTCCAAATAGATTATCATAGCCGCCCAAAAGCAATACGATTGTAGTATTGAATGCATCTCTTAAACTGATATAAGGGGAAGAATTTAAGCTATAGAGAATTGTGCCAATAATTAACAAAATGAAAACGATAACCCCAGAAATAATTGCTACTCGTTCAGTCTGACTTTGGGCGGTTGACTCCCAAAATGTATTGAGTTTCTGCTTAAGGCTTCCCCAGGATAAACCTTTGACAATTCGTTGCCAAAATCGTGACTTACGCTTAGTCGGCGTTGCTGATTTTTCCGAACCTTCAGCTAACTTTTCGTTCACTTCAATGTATATAAGGGTATCTCCAGCTTGCACGGGGGCTTCTGGCTCCCACTGATGAAATGATTGAGCAACCTCGGAGTTAGAGGCGTGACTGACAAGCCTACGTGTGCGACTATTAAGTTCATAGGCGAGGCGGCGATTGCACCAGCGATCGCCTAATTGAATTTGATGCTTTACCACCTTCATTTGCTGCCCTTCCAAGTTGAAAAAGCCTAATGTCTCTGTCTCCAAGGCGGCAAGAGCAAAAGCAGTTACAGGTAGCTGTGTCGGTTCAAAGGAGACAAAATTACCTAAATGGGTACTCAATAATTCGTTGAGATTTTCTTTAGCTGAACGCACAATTAATCGCGTATCAGAATTGAGCAGTCGCGCCGCAAATGCCGTTTCTATATTCACGCGCTCGCTACTTGTAACTAAAAGAACCGCCCGACACTGCCGAATCTGAGCCTTTTCTAAAATACTTTCTTGACGGCAATCACCAATAATCAATTCATCTAACAAATTGGGTAAATCGGGAATTTCCCAACTTCGGGGCGGCATTTCTTCAATCGCAACAATGCTCACCCCAAACTCCTTGAGGGCGACTACACATTGCTGACCCAAACTACCAAGCCCACAGATTAAAAATCGGTTAAGATTTCCCTGAGAGCGCTTCTGGAAATTTCCCTGTCGTTGCATTATTGCCGCTTTTCGTCAAGGTGCTTTAGTTCTGATTATAAGGGATGACTAATCAGAGAATTTTTACCTGTTTAGGCGGGCTAAAAAAGCGATCGCGCCATCCAGTCATTCTGTTTTGGATA
>CADCTM010000586.1:8582-9596 GCA_902805485.1 uncultured Coleofasciculus sp.
TAAGAAGAGATACTGCTGCTTGTAGTAAGTATCACGGGTTCTGAGGCTTGAACATAACATCAAATCTCCCAGATCCCCACTTGTTAAAGAAGTCGGGGATCTCAATCTACATACAGTCAAAACCAACCTACGCGATCGCATTGTAGTTACGCACACACTTTTTTCACAATGGGAAGCTGGCTGACTTCATCCCACCAAGTCAGCAGTTTTGGAGTTTGAGCAGTAATTGCCTCGAACTCTGGAGTCTGTGAAAGGTAGATGAAGACTGGAATTAGGTAGAAATCGGCAATGCTTACTTCGCTGCCTAGTAGATACTTGTTACCAACGGTTAGCGACTCAATTGCCTCTGCCGCTGTTTTTGCAGGCGCAACGGCATTTTTCACCTTATCCTCATCTGTTTTACCGCCCTGAGTCGGCACAATCAGGCGCTGAATCACAATTGTCAAGATTGCATTTGGATAGAGATAGCTATCAATAATCGCCATAATCTGGCGCATCCGAGCGCTTTGCATCGGATCGGAGGGACTAAACTTGTTATCTGCTAAGACAGTATCGAGGTAGTCGGTAATTGCAGTTGTTTCATAGAGTAGTTCCCCATCGACTTCGAGTGTCGGTATCTTCCCAAACGGATTCTTAGCGAGGTACTCGGCTGACTGGCTTTCACCATTGAAGATATCAACTCCTTTGAGGGTATAGTCTGCACCTGCTTCCTCAAGCAGCAACCGAACGGTACGTACATAAGTACTGACGGGAGTTCCGTAAACGGTGAGCTTTGCCATTATTTTTAGATTCTCAATCAAAGAGCCAACAGTAACAAGAATATTCTATCCAGCAGGTGCGATCGCGCTTTGGGCACTGGCAAAGCCAATCGCTGTTTTACCCGATGTACTTACAGCAGCGCTTGCGCTATCGCACCAGTACCTACACGCAGCCAAAACCAACCTACACGAGTGATCGCAACGCTGGAGTACATGGGGAGGAAGTTATCCTGAAAGAGTAGTGGTTTCTATATCT
>CADCTM010000587.1 GCA_902805485.1 uncultured Coleofasciculus sp.
TCGATTTTTCTCTTTTTAGGACTTTACTCTCTACAGCCAAATCGCTCTAACTCTTGCCAGTTCTATCTTCTAGATTACTACGACTTTTTAACTTTCTTTGGATAGATGTGACTAAGGCATAGGCTCTGCTTTGCAGCAGCGCTTCGCTGTCGCTTTCAGACCGGACGGGCGATAACCAAGAGCGGGATGCAACGCTTTCGTACCGCGCTAGCTCTCTCAAAATTGCGGCAAGGGCGCATTCCTTCCGCAGTTGCTCCGATGACATTGCACTGTAATAGACTGCTGCGGCTCCCGCTGACATCGGTTGAGGCTTTACCTTGTTGCGTTGCGAGGCTTAACGGGCTTCTCAATCGCCTCAGCGGGTGGGATAGGCTGGGCAACTTCCTCAGTTTCTGGCTTGACTTCCGGTTGAACCTCAACTTTGACTTCCGGCTTCACTTCCGGCGCTGGTGTGGCTCGTGACGTTCCCCAGTTGCAATTCGGTGTATTCGGGCGTCGGCAATCACCACCAGGTGGGGGTGTACAAGCAAAGAGAATTAGAACAATTGCTAGGAATTTGTAGGGCATTAGTACCATAGTTTTTGACCTGTTCGAGCGCTTACCCATTCGATAGTCACACCTCCTGAGTGAACTGGCACTAATTGCGGGTTATAGACATCAAGAATGTTGTCGAGCTTCCATAACTATTTATCCTCCCTCAAAAAGTTTTTTATCTCTACACTTCCTTACCTTTTTTTTGCGTTAGGTCAAAATCCTGCAACTTCTCAACGTCCCCTCTCTATGAGGTTTCAGTGCGATCGCTTCTTATACCAACCCTAATCCCTAGCTTTTGTCCTTTGACCACTCATCGCTGTTATGGTTTGCGTTTGCAGAATCTTTGCTCCGATGCCTGCGGTTGTTATGAGGCGATTGTGTAACGAGCGATTCCCAGCACACGGCAATCGTAACAATGGTCATCGTCAGGGTAATCCTCACGAATGGTTTCAGCGATTTTTGTAACGCGCTCAAGGTCATCGACCAAGCCAAGTTGATTTAAATCATCAGCCGTATAAATGGAGGGGAAACCACCACAATTGACCAAGACGCTGTATGAATCGCCAGAATCGAGGATGTCATATCCGCAGAACTCAAAACCGTCAATTGGTGCCGGATTCTGAGTTGGTCGTTCGGTCAATGCAAGAATGTTATGTCGCGATGAATCATATCCGATTCGGCGTTTTAGGTATTGGTAATCATGAAATAAGTGAGTACGGTAGTCAGCTTGAATATTGAAGTGCCAATCCTCGTCAATCAATGTGTCGATCAGCGACGGGCAGAGCATTATGTCAGTGGAGACGATTTCCTGAATGTGGTGGAAACCCGACGATTCAATGTAGCTTGACCATGAATCGCCGCAACTCGAATCGAATTTATGACAGGCTACGAATAAGGTATTCATGATTGCCCTAGCCCTATAACGGCTGAATTGAGCGGTAAATGAACGCGACTAACTCCAGCTAAAAATATCACCATTTCGTCCGCTCTAACAGGTCTGTGAAATTTGTTGGTGTAATTTTTGTCTCACATACCTTTCAAAAGAAATCAAAGTAAGGAAACTGAATAAAGCGATCGCTTTTCCCAGACCGGACGGGCGCTCGTTACCGCGCTAGCTCCCACGAAATTGAGCTTTAAGCGTTTGACCGTGGCATCGAATTACTGCCTACTCCTTCCCGTGGCTCTCGTGGTTTGCTAGGGCAGAATCCGGAAACTTCTCAACGTCTCCCCTCTATCAGGTTTCTGCGATGCGATCTGCTTTCAGCCTCTACTCATCCCTACTCAATCTTCCAATTAGGCGTTAAACCCGAAGTAACTTGGCTATACATTTGCAAGACCGATGCAGAAATACGTCCTGAGAGTTTTGCGATCGCCCATAGCACTCTTGTAAAATCATTTT
>CADCTM010000588.1 GCA_902805485.1 uncultured Coleofasciculus sp.
GAGGACGACTAGTCGGGGGAAAGTCCCGCTCTCATACCGCCTTAGGTTCTCCACCCCGGCTATTGGACCTGCCCACCCTCCGTTAAAACTGGCGACCCAACTACTTTAAAAGGGCGGCTATCAGCTGCTCTCGTTCAGTGGAGCTTAACTTCTGTAAATCACCCAGTAAGGTTTCCCAATTGGGTCTTGCTTCCATCTGAGGCTCAACCGGTGGTGGCTGGTCGAACAATAGCTCCGAGATCGCCTCCTCAATCGGTCGTCGCTTTTCTTCAGGTGTGCAACGCTCGTACATACCCCGCAACGTCTCCACCGTATGCCCCATCGCGTAAGCTAATGACCGCAGTTGAGCATCGTTGAGCCTGACTTGATAGGCCCAAGTTGCCCAAATATAACGCATCGTATGAGGCGTAATCCGCTTGCCAATCAAGCGATGAGCGGTTTTTTCAAACGAGCCACCAAAGCTAGGGCCATCGGCGAGGGTGCCGAGTTCCGGCAAGACAAACACATAGCCCCAAGACCACAGTGCTGAATGATTACTTGTTGGCAGACAGCAAGCGTCACCGGGATTGAACTCCGCTCGGCCGAGGGTCATCCACCGTCCCCGCGACCCCAATAATTCGGTTTGCCACCAATCATAAGCGATCGAATTTTTGTAGCCAGCCACCATCCACCAGCCGTACAAATAGCGTTCCAGGTAGTCGTAGAAGCAGCTACCGTCGCTAAACTGGCGGTTGGGAATCACAATCGACTGAGCCGAGTGAGTGCTGCGGGTTTTGTAGTTCTGGATATCCAGCACCCAAACACCTTCGGGATAGTGCTTTTTTTGGTGGCTATAAGTTTTGTGAAGATAATTGTCCTTGAGGATTCCATCCCAACCTTTTTCCCGAACCTCAGAAGGCGGCAGGGGATGGTATAAACCGTTTTGTGGCACATCATAGGGACGCTTCACGGGACAGGTCAGTGCCATTCGGGTCGAGCGATACTCCTGTTGTCGCCTGGGTGGTATGTCGGCCATCAGCGACCACTTTATGTAATATTGATAACTTATGGCAATGACGGAGCCTCGACGAAATCGACCTTCGCTGTTTCTCGGTCGGCATTCCAAGCGCAGGGGTTCCACAATCTTGCTTCTGACAACCCCAAGCGCTGTCTCGCCTTCTTCCGTATCCGGCCACTTCTTCTCAAAGTCTGAAACTGACTGCCGATTGTTTACCCACTCACTGATGTCCTTTACCGCCGCTCCCCAATGATTTTTGAGGACTTTGAATACAGGAATCTGTGCGTAATCAGCATCTTCCTCCACCTCACTCATGTACAGAAACTTAGCCACTGCCAAGAGCGCCGCTATTTTATTTCGTTTGGTTCGAGGGCTTTTTGACTGGATGACTTCTCTCGAGAAGCGGAAATAGCTGCACAATAAGGTCTCTAGGGTTTGTTTGTGCTGTTTCCAGAGTTTAGCCTGTTGGCTGCTCGTTAAGTGTTCTAAATCTTCCTGGGTAACTAGAGGAATTAAGTGGGACAAACGCAGTTGAGCGATCGAGATCGGCGGCGTGCGATACTGACAGCACCAGCCCAGAATAAGACGGATATCCTTTATATACTCTAATGCCGATGATTCTTTGATGGGGTCAATCACGCGCAACGGCCACTCGGGTTCGGTCAAATATCGATAAAAGTCATCTAGTTCCTTTTGCAAAGGTGCAGGCGTGTCTTTTGAAGTGAGCGTGTACTTCAGATATTGCCTCCTTCGCTGGGTCAGTGGGGTATTGGAAATCAGACCATAGGGATTTTTGATGACTGGGCAACACTGGTGTTTCACCCTTGCCTTCCACGAACGTCTGGCTGGCCACCACTCTTGTTCCTCACACCAACTCAAAAATCCCTATGGTCTGATTTCCAATACCCCACTGACCCAGCGAAGGAGGCAATA
>CADCTM010000589.1 GCA_902805485.1 uncultured Coleofasciculus sp.
TTCCTTCGGTGGAATCCTGACCAGTTTTGGTTTGGAAGAAATCCTGAAATAAGCACTTAATTTCCTCTGGGGTAATACCCGCTCCTGTATCTTCAACCTCGAAAAAAAGACAGGAAGAATCTTTATTTGTCCTTTCTCTATGCCCAGCAGGAAGTGAGGTAACGCGCAGCTCCACACTGCCGGATTGCGTAAACTTAATTGCATTTGAGAGGAGATTAATTAAACAAATTCTTAATTTTTTTTTATCTGTTTTTATGAATTGAGGAACATCTGGAGAGACATTAAACGTTAGTTTTAAGTTTTTGTTGACCGCTTTTAATTTAGAGATTTCTTCAAGATTATCGAGGATATCATATAAGTCGAAGCTACTTTCCTCTAGGGACATCATGCCAGCTTCGATTTTAGATAAGTCTAAAATATCGTTAATTAATTCCAACAAATGTTCGCCACTACGGTTAATGATATCGATATATTCCCGATGTTCTGTGCCGAGTTCTGAACTACGACTCATAATTTGGGTAAATCCCAAGATGGCATTAAGGGGAGTTCTTAGTTCGTGGCTCATTTTTGCGAGGAATTGACTTTTTGCCTGAGATGCGGCTTCGGCTTTGATTTTCTCTTGTTCTAAACTGATTTTTTGATGTGTTAATTCTAAGCGTTGTTGTTGTAATTTAAAGATTTGGTAGAGTGAGATCGCACTTGCCGATCCTGTCAACGCCACTAATGAAGGGATAACCGGAACCCACCAGCCGGCGAGAAAGGCGAAGTAGCTACCAACAATCAGAATTCCCCCAATTAGAAATATGTAAATAACGAGAATGAGGCAGCGGGTAGCAATTTGTTTTCTGCCTAAACTAATCTCTAACATTCCCCAATGTATTGTTGCACCGATGCCAGACCAAGCTATTATCCATAACCACTCAAACGGTCTTCCCCAAGCACGAATCATGGGGCGTCCATCAAGCGCCGCACTCAACATTTGGCTAGTAATATTGGCATGAATGACGACGCCAGGGACGGGTTCGGGGGTGTTGGTGATTCGGCTGCTGTAGGGTGTATAAAAGAGGTCGTTGAGGCTGGGAGCAATGCTACCAATTAAAATAATGCGATCGCGTATTAATGTTGGCTCGACTTGATTCTTGATCACTTTTGTGAGTGATACGGTGCGAAAACGGTCTTGTTGTCCGCGATAGTTTAAAAATATTTGATAACCACCAGAATTAGTCCGAACATAGCCGCCATCATTACCGCTAAAGGGAACAAAAATTGCCTTACTTAAACGATAATGCTTCTTTGTGCGATCGAGGGTTTCTAAAGTAATGCCTCGTGCTTCGAGGTACATCAAAGCCAACTTTGAACCGAGACTAAATCTCAGCTTACGCTCTGAATTACGGTGAGATAATAAAGCGCGGCGGACTTTACCATCCGCATCCACTAATAAATCAGTCAATGCTACTTGATCGAGTTGGCTTAAAGTCTCAGGTGGTCCAACTTTCCTGCCAATAGCTTTTTCTACTCCAATCAGATTTGGGGTAGATTTCATCACTTTAACCCAATCTTGTTTGCCCGGTTCTACTGGTAAATCGCGATAGAAATCTAACCCAATTGCTACAGGTTTGTGTTGATTAAGTGTCTTAATAACTTGAGCTACAGTGCCATCGGGCAGAGGCCATTTTTTTACATAGTTAATATCTGATTCATCAACTGTAACAATGAGCAATCGTTCATCAACGGGTTCCGGGGAGCGCAGACGAAAAAACTGATCGTAAGTCGCCCATTCTAATAGTTGAAAAAATCCGGTGAATTTGACGGCAATCACTAATCCTGCCACCGTCGGAGTGGTAATTAGTACAGCTAGCCATCGCCTCCGATCCGCTTTTATTTTTGACCACATTGATTATGAATCAAGCCTTTTGGAAGGCGAATAT
>CADCTM010000590.1 GCA_902805485.1 uncultured Coleofasciculus sp.
AGTGGGGTCAAGTACCAGCTCTGTGTCAAAAAATGCTGCGACCGAGTTTACTTCGACTTTCATCTCCCATTCTTTTGCCTTAAACTCCGGGATTTGACTGGCTCCTTTACCCTGTATGGCTCGAGTTACGACATCATCTGTTAGCGAAAGTGCGATCGCAATACAAGCAGGTATTTCGCTGTCAAGTTCCTTTTCTAAAGAGTGCTTGCGTTCTTCAGTAGCTATGGGGTTATCAAAATGAACTAGGCAGAGTCGGCGGTCTAGTCCTGTTGTGTCACCAATAAAGATGGGTTTGTTGGAACAAATAAGCAATCCCCCATAAAAGTGAGCGTTAGATGCTTTTTGGTACAGTTCCCGATATGTAATAACATCGCCCCCAGTAAGGCTCAATATGCTGTCAATCCCGACTGGTTTGCGCTCATCAGGAAACACCACCAACTGCTTGTCAATAATGGATGCTTTCGTTGAACCGTCGCTAAGCTTATCTAGCTGGCAGCCTATGGTGTTTTCCTGACCGACTAGCTTTTGGCAGAAGCGCGCGAACTTACCTTTGCCGCTACCAGGTGCGCCGACTAAGTGGACAAACATCTGCAAGTCAAAGAAGCGGTGCTTGAGCAGGGCGTTGACGATTGCTAGCAGTTTGAACATTTTGCGCTTGTCGCCTTTCATCGCTGTGTGAAAGAATTTATAGACAGCAGGGCAGCTTACCCTCAAAGCTTCCAGAGAGTCGCTTAAATCGTTTGCTAGGGGCTTGTAATCGTAGGGTAGGAATGATTTAAAACCCATAGCGGGCGAGTGCGATAGGGTAGAGCCTTTGTCGCCATCTAAAACGCAATTACTGAAATTGATAAATCGCGCTCTATCCCACGTCTGCCAGCGGACTTGACGCAAATCCATCTCTAACAAATCCCGAACATCTCTAATGTAAGCACCACCTGAGTAAGGGATGTTTTTAGCATCTAGTACAGTCTTTAGGTGACTGGTAAATTCCCCTAGCCCCATTTTTTGCCAGTGTTTGCCAGAGTCTACTCGCCAGGTCTGCTGATCGTCATCGTATTTCCATTTTGAGCCGTACTGCTCAGTTAACTTGGCTGCAGCCTCGCGAGCTGTAGGGGGCTTTTTGGTTTTCCTATTGCCTGTGTCAAGCGTTTCGCCAATGGGTGCAGCTTGCATCAGAATGGCTCTGAACGCTTCTATGTCCTTGTTATTGATGAAATCATCCATACCTTTAAGTTCGCCATTTTCTCCAGGTTCCCAATGTCTTGTCACAGATAGTACGTCGCACCCGTAAGCTCTCAAATGTTTTGTCAAGCGTTTTTCGGCACGGCGAACACTCTTTACAGTTTCGGGCTTTGTGTCTGAGTCGAAGGCAATGATGAAGTTGAAGCCAGCCTCAGCTAATCGCTTGAGTGCAGGAATTAAATCTGGTTCCCCTTTTGAGCGTGGGGTCAATGCCATCGTCACTCCTACTAAGCCAACGGTAGGGATACCGTGCATACAGCCTGTTATCGCTTTGAACCCGCCCTCAGTAATCAGAATGTAGGGTTTGCCATTGATGGTGAAACACCGTGTTCTGAGTGCATCTAAATCTCTCCAGTACCCTTCTATTTCGGGATGCTTGGCAAGGAACGCATCATATTCGTGCTTTGGGGTGCGATATTTTGGCTTCTTGCCGTCCTTTGATTCCCAAGGCTCATCTGGTTTGAACTGCCATTGACCGTACTCATCCGACATCAGCATAATCCCTGCTGACAGAGCCGGGTAATCCAGCATTAACGTGGCTGTCGGGATATCAAAACTCTTACAGTTTGCAAGAATCCAAGGTAGAGGTAGGCGGCGTGCTAAGATTTGGGCTTGATGTTCTGCTGTTAGCTGGGTGATAGCTTCGGATACTCCTGAACCTTGTACCCATTCTTGAAAAGGGCT
>CADCTM010000591.1 GCA_902805485.1 uncultured Coleofasciculus sp.
TTCTCAGTTTTTGCTGAAATGTTTTGAGTGTGGTACTCCATTCAGACAGCGCTTCTAACGCTTCCCCAGTTAGAAACACGTTGGATGTATCTAGCATTGCTAAACTGTGTTTACTTGTAAACACAGTTTAGGCTATCTACAACTGTAATACCTTTTATCCTTTGCCTTTTGGCTGCGGTGTTTCAGCCTGATTTCACCGCTCACAAATCACGATCCTTCAGTCATGGATTCCTCGCGTATCCGTATACAGCTTGCTAGGCGGGATTCCAGATTGGGCTTCCAGTTACCGCCGTTTAACCCCGCTTCAGGTGTTGATGGCTAGTCGTGAACCTGGGGGTTATTCTGTCACTCCACTACCAGGAGGAAGGGGCTTTCACCCTTATCAGACATCAGTTGTCAAGGTTCAAAACTCTGCCTCTCATCCTCCAACTACTGTTGGTTTCGAGAGAACGTGTCGCTGATTCTAGCGGATTTTGTGGACTGCTCCAATTAGCCGTATGGTGGCAAGGTTAGGAAGCTAGCCAGAGCAGGTGGGAATGGGAGTATCAAATGTCGGCAATAAGAGTATCTGTTTACCAGTGCCTAGCGTTGCAGCTTATGAAGCGTTGATATCGAATCCTGTTGCCTTTCGTCACCACGTCAAGCTGTGGGCAGCGAAATACCCGGAAATCTTTCCAGCCCAAATAACTGCTGGGTTTTGGTTTCATGATTTTGTGGCATCCCGAAAGTTGAACTTGAGGATGCGGCGAATTTGCTTGCTGGAGACCGGAGAAGTGTACCAACTCCGACCAGAGTTCGCCATGCCCTACATGGTTGGCAGAACCGATGCGGTTGAGAAAGGACTGTACTTGCGACGATATGGAGTACCGTTCGATGCCCTTGCCTACGTATTTGGACGCGACGCCAGCTACTGGTACCGACTCTATCAATCGTTGGGACGATTCTCCATCGTGGGGACCACTGTTAAAGATGCCCAAAAGCTACCAGTCAACTTAGTTGCTGATGAGAAGCACAGTTGGCTATTGGGAGAGCGCATCTATATTCCCACCACAGTGGCTGCTGGTTGCATCCTTGGGGTCGATGTCGTGGAAAGCGCTGATCCTAAAGCTTTGGTGAAAGGCTATGAACGTTTTCGAAGAGAAGCGATCGCCTTGAATCCCGACTATCAGCCGGAAACGGTGAACACTGATGGCTGGGACCACACGCAGGTCGCTTGGCAAACTCTGTTTCCTGACATCACGATTGTGCTGTGTTTTCTACATGTCGTGTTGGATATTCAGCAGCGCTGCCGCCGCACCAAAGTCTTATTCAGAAAGCTAACGGGCAAACTCTGGCATATCTACCAAGCTGCAACTAAGCGTCAATTCGCCCAACGCCTACGTCGGTTAAGGGAATGGGTAGCAGCCAAAGTTAAACAGAAAACGGTGTGCCAAAAGCTACTTAACTTGAGGGTAAAATCCGCCAAACTTCAAGCTGCTTACGATCATCCAAATGCCTATCGGACTAGCAATATGCTTGACCGTTTGATGAACTATCAAGACCGTTTGCTCTACAACATGCAGTATTTTCATGGCACGTTAGATTCAGCTCAATTGCACCTACGAGCGATGGCGTTGCTGTGGAACTTTCATCCCTACGGCAGCAGAACCAAGTTCAACCATCCCAGTCGCTCTTCTCCCTTTAAGGACCTCAACGGATTTCAATATCACGACAACTGGTTGCATAACTTGTTGATTGCTTCGTCAATGAATGGGCAAAGACCTAGAAAACTGGTAGACCACAAAATCCGCTAGAACCAGGTATGAGTGGCATGATGATTCCGGCTTTTGGTATCGCTCTTATGGCAACGAAAATTGGGAGTTTGCTGAAAATGGGTTGATGATGCGTCGATTTGCCAGCATCAATGACGTATCCATCCCGAAGTC
>CADCTM010000592.1:0-1549 GCA_902805485.1 uncultured Coleofasciculus sp.
CCAGCGAATTTGGTACGCGATCGCATTGTTTTGATTGGTGCAACGGCAGAGAGTATCAATGATCGCTTTTACACCTCCTATAGTACGACGCTGGGTACTGCACCGGCTGGCGTTGAGATTCATGCCCATTTGACTAGCCAACTGTTGAGTGCTGCACTAGACGAGCGACCTTTACTCAAAGCCAGTTCTGAGCCGTTAGAAGGCTTATGGATTTTAGTTTGGTCGGGGATTGGGGCAGTATTAGGCTGGACATCAACATCTCTTCGACGGACAGTTATTGCCGTCTTGTTTTTCGGGATTACTCTTTTGGGCAGCGCGTACCTTCTGTTTTTAGCAGGCTGGTGGCTGATTGCGATTTCCCCACTAATAGCTCTGGTTGGGGCTGCCACTATCAGTAACGGCTACATACTCGCTCGAAACCTGAAACTCTCCCATAAGCAATTGGAAGATTATGCACGAACGCTAGAGCAAAAAGTTAAGGAGCGTACCCTGGAACTAGAGCGGGAAACCATCCGTGCGAAACAAGCTGAAGATGCTGCAAGTGCCGCCAACCAAGCTAAAAGCACTTTCCTAGCGAATATGAGCCACGAATTGCGTACCCCCCTCAACCTGATTCTTGGCTTTTCCCAATTGATGGGTCGAGCGCCTAATCTACCCCTGGAACAGCAAGAACACCTGGGCACTATAACTCGCAGTGGAGAACATCTACTCACTTTGATTAACCAACTCTTAGATTTATCCAAAATTGAAGCAGGACGCGCAACACTCAACGAAACGGCTTTCGACCTCTATTATCTTCTCGATGATTTGCAAAATATGTTTCGGCTTAAGGCTGATAGTAAGGGGTTACAGTTGCTGTTTAACCGAACTCCAGATGTTCCCCAATATGTACGCACCGATGAAGTCAAGTTGCGTCAAGTGTTGATTAATCTGCTCTCTAACGCAATTAAGTTTACGAAAGCAGGCAAAGTTTCGGTAAGAGTGTCAGCAGTTGTAGGGGCGGGTTTAACCAGGCGGATTGTGGAGCAACAGACAACTTCGTTAAACCCACCTTTACAGAGTTCAGTAGTAAAAGAAAACGGACAACACATTATAACCTTTGAAATTGAAGATACGGGTTCCGGCATTGCCAAAGAGGAATTAGACAAGCTTTTTCAACCCTTCGTACAAACGAAAACAGGTCAACAATTGCAGGAAGGGACAGGATTAGGGTTAACTATAGCACGCTCGTTCGTGGAATTGATGGGGGGAGAAATAACCGTTAGTTCCTTGGTGGCTAAGGGTTCTGTCTTCAAGTTTGACATTAAACTCAGCGTAGTTGGAACTGCTGACATCAAAATCCAACAACCAACCCGTCGAGTACTTGCCCTAGAACCCAATCAACTGAGGTATCGTATTCTGATTGCGGACGACGCCCTTGAAAATCGCCAACTACTAACAAAGCTGCTTTCTCCCTTTGGCTTTGAACTGTGGGAAGCTAGTAACGGTATTGAGGCGATTGAGATTTGGGAGAAATACTCTCCACACTTAATCTTTATGGATATGCGAA
>CADCTM010000592.1:1559-1922 GCA_902805485.1 uncultured Coleofasciculus sp.
CTACAGCAATTGTTGTGGTGACTGCCCATACCTTAGAGAAAGAGCGAACGACTGCCTTTAGAGTCGGTTGCGATGACTTTATCCACAAACCCTTCCGAGAGGCTGACATCTTTGACGTTCTACACAAACATATTGGGGTGCGCTTCGTGTATGCTGAATCCACTGCCGCATCTACTGAAACTAAGGTAGAAATTGTGACTCCAGAGGCAATCGCTACCTTACCTCCCGATTTAGTTGCTAACCTCCGCCAAGCCATCTACAATCTTGATGTCGAGTTGATACAGAGTTTGATTGCTCAAATCAGTGAGCTAAATCAACCCTTAGCAACCGCGATCGCTTCTTTGGCTAAAGATTTTAAGTATC
>CADCTM010000593.1:0-352 GCA_902805485.1 uncultured Coleofasciculus sp.
TGTGCTAAACACCTTGAGTGAAGTACCCCCCTCGTTCTCGGAAATTCTTCTTATCAATACCGTAGCTATGCACAAAACCACCCCAATACAACACAACTTACAACGCTCTTTTGATGCGACAATAGGCACGTCCTTTGATACCAGTGTTACCCCTGACGTGTTGCAACAGTTATTAGCTGACAAAAGAAGTGCTAACACCCGCAGAGCCTACGAGAGAGATGTAACACAGTTTTTTAAGTTCATGACGGGCAAAGAGGTAACACCTGACTTGGTGCTTGAGTTTCTTCACCTCGAACGTACCCAAGCTGTTACTGTGGCGTTGAAATATAAGGCAGAGTTGATTCAACAGGGA
>CADCTM010000593.1:362-9573 GCA_902805485.1 uncultured Coleofasciculus sp.
TGTGGGGTAACGCACTGAGAAGGAACGAGGTTACTCAGCTCAACATTGGAGACTTCTCACCGGATGCCCAGACTTTGAAGATATTGGGCAAAGGACGCGGTACTCAGGCTGAGGTGATTGAATTGGGTGATGCCACAGTGGACGCGATCGCTCTTTGGTTAGAGGCAAGCCGGGGAACCCGACCGTTTGATGCCCCATTGTTCACAGCCCTCGACTTTCACAACAGTGGTCATCGGCTGACGGGCGATGGAATACGTAAGATTGTTGTGCGGCTGTGTGCCAAAGCAGGAATTAAAAAGGTAGTTTCACCCCACCGGATTCGGCACTCAGCCATCACTGCTGCTCTGGATGCCACTGATGGGAATGTGCGGAAGGTACAAAAGTTGAGCCGACATCGGCAGTTAGACACGCTGATGATTTATGACGACAACCGAGGGCGTGACCAAGCTGAGGTAACAGCACTACTGGACGAATTAGCGGGACTTAAACAGAAATCAACCCCAAACAAAGCCCAAAGCAGCTTTATAAGCGATGAATACGTCCCGATTTTGGTTCAGCCACGCGACAAAACGGAAAGACATTGCTGTCCGAAACGCCTCTAATGCTTCAGTAAAGGTGTTTAAAGGTTTGGTAGCCCAACGCCGTCTTAATCCTCCGGTTTTGGTGTGCCATAAAATAAATGTATATGCACAAAATACCAGAAGAAAATGCCTTATTAGGCTTCTATAATCTCTGACTTGATATTCAGATAGCCCTAACCATAATGAGAGCTTCCCGATAGAAAACTTCTACCCAATTCCTTTGAGCATAGGTGGTTACTATCCATTCGGCTGTGGCAACAGAATTAGAGACATTGGTAATAAAATAGTCAACATCACGCTTCTTGCACGAAGGTTGAGGCATTCATAACGATAGCAATTGTTCTGTTCCCTTCGAGCTGTGATAGTTCAACTTCAACAGGAGCCACCCAAACGGTTTTCGGTTTATCTTGGTTGAGTTGAATAGGGGTAAAAGCCTCTACAGGCAATGACTGGGCTAATTTATCTAAACGAATCTCTTTGAGCTTATTTGCCGATTTGTCAATTATTACTTTTCGGTTTTTTGCTAATCCTCCTAAATACTTGAGTTTTCTTTTCTCCAGCTCCAGTAGAAACGTTGTGTTATTTCCATATCCAGCATCAATTAGCACTCTGACCCGGTCGATATCCTCTCATCAAGCTTCGGTCAATTAACGCGCTTGGCTAGTTCTGGCTTTTTCTTAAATTCAATGTCCTTTTTTCCCTGCGGTAAAGAACTGGCGTGTTGATATAACTCTATATCTAACGGTAGGCTTTTTTTGCCATCATACAGATGAGTTGTTACCACAACTCCCCCATTATCGGTTTTCCCGATTTCTCCGATATATTGCCGTCCCACCCCTGCTGTAAAATTGCCACTTTTTCTATGTCCTGAGTCATCAACAATTAACGTGAATCCTCTACTTATCCGGGGAAAGGCTACACTGATTCATCACACTCAGGCGGCGCTCATTTACTGCTTGGGCATCCCAGGGGGCTTCCGTTAAAAAATGATGTAATCGGTGGTAAATCACTCCCACCGCATTATCTGCCATTTGAGACAGGTTTTTTCGTTCGCTTTCCCCTAATAATCCCCCGATATAGTTCATTCACTCCCGTTTTTGCGCTTGATGCGTCCAAATATCATCAAATCGTTTACACCATCTATCGAAGCAAGGAGGCATTGCGGCAGGAGTTGTCTCTTTCATCGCTCACCTTTCAACGTGAAATATCTGCTATATCCCGATTTTACTTTGATTGGTTCTTTATTTTTGTTTAAGTCCCGCTAGATACGTTACCCGTTAGCCAAACAACACAGGCAGTAGAACCACTGATTATGACGACTAAACGGTTTGCACATCAAGCGGTTATACAGCCTGCTGTAAGGGTGCAAGCGCATCGCGCCAGTTTGCTAATACTCAGACTTTTCTGGGTTATGCTCAGGCAAAGACGACACTCAAGCCAACTTTGAGTGCAAATTCACTTACCTCAACAGAGGTTGAAGAACTCCATATTCAACTACAACAGAGTATGGCTTCTGTGCAAATTGCTTTGTCGGCGACACGCACAGCAGTCGAGTCTGAGGCACAAATGTCTGTAACGGCATCACCAGTTACCCAGTCTTGAGTGGTGAAAGATACTGCTTTTTAGGGGCTACGGGTTTTTGACAAAACAATTAAAATTAACTCAGTCGGCTGGGCATTGCTTACCCGACTTGCTGATTTAGATTTATAAAATGATCAATTCATCCGACGAAATTTAGTTGATCTTAGTAAATTCATTATGGCAATTAATCTAACTGGCGGAAATTCTCAGGGCTTCCCGAATGTCACAGATTTTTTATCTAAAACCGTTAATCATGTGACTGTGGTTTCAGAGCAAGCGAAAGAATCTTTGGCAAATACGGCTGGTATGGCAGTAAATGCGATCACCAATGCAAGGCATCAAGCTGTTAATACCCTCACTCAAACTACGGAGAAGGCAAAAGGAACGTTGAGTGAAACAGTTAATACTTTCACGGCAACCACCGAGCAAGCTAAGGCATCCTTAGAAGATAGTCTTCAAAAAGCTGAGGGCTTGAGTGGCGGGGCATCTGAGTCACTAAAAAATGCGATAATGTCATTGATAAGAGACTGGATTAATGCTCATCCTAAAATCGTTTGGTTAGTTAGTCACCCCTTCCTAACCTTAGCCATTCTCTTGTTTACTGTTTTAATATTATCGGGATTATTAAAAGCATTAGGCAGCTTTTTTGAAAAAGCATGGCTTGCTATCTTGCAAGCGCCGATAAAACTTAGTCAATTAGTTCTGGGCTTGGGCTATCAACAGTTAAATCGGATTGGTTTGTTTGGTAGCAATAAATCTCATCAACAAGCTAAACCTGATGCCGGAGATTTAAAGCGTTTGAGTTATCAATCAATCAGCACCGATAAGAAAGAACGATTGGCAGAAATTTCAAGTAGGTTAGAAGTAATAAACCAAGAGCAAAACAAGCTTATTCAAGAAGTAGCCGCTATTCTCAGCTCAGACGCAGCAACATGGTAGGGGCAGGACAAGGATATAATCATGCCCATAAAAAAGCCGCTTCAACATGAGGCGGCTTACAGCAATGAAGAAATTGTCGGGGCAAGGTGTGTTCCCTGCCCTTGCAAATAAATTAGTAGTCGAAGTCGCCGCCCATACCAGCACCAGCGCCGGCAGCAGCACCGTCTTTCGGCTCAGGCTTGTCAACGACAATGCACTCGGTGGTCAAGACCATACCTGCGATAGATGCGGCGTTTTGGAGCGCGGAACGAGTTACCTTAGCAGGGTCAACAATTCCGGCTTCAAACATATCGACAAACTCATTGGTTGCAGCGTTGAAACCAACGTTGAAGTCCTTCTCTTTGACGCGCTCGGCAATCACAGCACCATTTTGACCCGCGTTTTCAGCAATCCGCTTTAGGGGCGCAGCTAGGGCACGGGAAACAATCAAAGCACCGGTTAAGGCTTCACCTTTCAGGTTTTCGTTTGCCCATGCCTCCAGTTGAGGAGAGAGGTGAGCGAGGGTTGTACCACCGCCGGGGACGATACCTTCTTCAACCGCTGCCTTGGTAGCGTTGATGGCATCTTCCAGACGCAGCTTGCGGTCTTTCATTTCGGTTTCTGTTGCTGCACCCACCTTGACGACGGCGACGCCACCAGCAAGCTTGGCTAAACGCTCTTGCAGCTTCTCTTTGTCATAAGAAGACTCGGTTTCTTCCATTTGACGACGGATTTGCTCACAACGCGCCTTAACGGCTTTGTCGTTACCTTCTGCAACGATGGTTGTGCTGTCTTTGGTGATGGTGATGCGGCGGGCTTTACCCAGCATATCGAGCTTGGTGCTTTCCAGCTTCAATCCAGCATCTTCTGTGATTAATTCACCACCAGTTAGCACGGCGATGTCTTCGAGCATGGCTTTGCGGCGATCGCCAAATCCAGGTGCTTTAACTGCGGCGACGTTTAGAACACCCCGCAGGCGGTTAACCACTAAGGTCGCGAGGGCTTCTTTCTCAATATCTTCAGCAATAATTACCAAAGGACGACCGGAACGCGCGACTTGCTCCAACACGGGCACCAAGTCTTGTACCAAGGTGATTTTCTTGTCGGTAATTAGGATGAAAGGCTCTTCTAGAACAGCTTCCATCCGCTCCATGTCGGTAGCGAAGTAGGGAGAGGTGTAGCCTTTGTCGAAGCGCATCCCTTCGGTGATTTCTAGTTCGGTGGTCATTGACTTCCCTTCTTCCAAGGAAATCACGCCTTCTTTACCGACTTTATCCATCGCTTGGGCGATCATCTGACCGACTTCATCATCGTTGCCGGCAGAGATGGAAGCGACTTGAGCGATCGCTTTTGAATCTTCAACCTGACGAGCGTGTTCGGCAATCTTTTCGACTAAGTAGCCGGTCGCTTTGTCAATTCCACGCTTGAGGGCGATCGCATTAGCACCAGCCGCAACGTTACGCAAGCCTTCTTTGACCATTGCATGAGCCAGCACGGTTGCTGTTGTGGTCCCATCTCCAGCCGCATCGTTGGTTCTGGAAGCGGCTTGCCGAATTAGAGCAACGCCTGTGTTCTCAACGTGGTCTTCTAGTTCGATTTCTTTGGCAATGGTTACACCATCGTTAACAATTTGAGGTGCGCCAAATTTCTTTTCGAGAACGACGTTACGACCTTTGGGACCAAGGGTGACGGCAACGGCTTCTGCCAGGATGTCCATGCCTTTTTCCAAGGCACGACGAGCGTTTTCGTTGTATATGATGCGCTTAGCCATAAATGTCGATTTGAGTTAGTGAGTAAACTAGATTTTGAGCGGTTAGCTAATCGAGCCAGACAGCTTGATGATGCGAAAACAAACGTGTTTTTTGGGTACGTAAAAACTTGCTTGTTAGGAAACGATCGCTAAAATGTCCTTTTCCGACAGCAAGACGTACTCTTCGCTGCCTAGCTTGATGTCGGTTCCGGCGTATTTGGAATAAAGAACCTTGTCACCAACCTTGACTTCGGGTTCGCTACGTGAACCGTCATCGTTGCGCTTGCCAGGTCCGATATTGACAATTTCTCCTACTTGAGGCTTTTCTTTGGCGTTATCGGGTAACAAAATGCCTCCGGCGGTCTTCTCTTCAGCGGCGCTTACTTTGACGAAGACGCGATCGCCTAGTGGTTTAACGGTGGAAACACTTAAAGATACTGCTGCCATATAAATCTCTCCTGTTCTACTTCTTATAAGCTGACTTTAGCACTCTCAGCTCCTGAGTGCTAATTTACTTAAATTTGGGAGGCGATCGCAACAAATTTTCGGGTACGGGTTTCCGAACTGGGAAGTGATGGTGGCTGTAAGCTTTGTGGAGAAAGGCTTAAATCTAATTTTCCCATCTTAAAAAAATTAGGAATTTATGAAGTAACCTTTAACACAGTGAGATTTTGCCGGAAAAATCCTGAATTCTTGTTGCTGACCTACCCATCTTAGAGAGATTGATAATAGGATTATCGGGACGCCTAAGCGTCTTTCAGCAATATCTTGAGCCAACGACTCGCTAGCAATGGAAGCTAACCAAACCGATAACAACCACAACAAACCCTCTAATTTGGAAGCTTCAAATCCCAATGGCGCTTCGGACCTAAACTCACTCTTGGCGAGTATACAAAGCTTAGGACTGAGTAAGATTGGGCGGCACATATTTTTGTGTGCGGATCAGACTCAACCAAAATGCTGTTCAAAAGAAGCGAGTCTAGAAGCCTGGGAATACTTGAAGAAACGCCTGAAACAGTTAAAACTCGACCAACCCACCGAAATCCAACCGAGTTGTATCTTCCGCACGAAAGCGAACTGTCTGCGAGTTTGTGTCAGTGGTCCAATCATGGTGGTTTATCCAGATGGAGTTTGGTATCGCAACACTACTCCAGAAGTCATTGAACGGATTATTCAGGAACATCTCATTGGCAACAAGGTTGTAGAAGATTATGCCTTCTTAATCCATCCCTTGCCAGAAAGTGCCGACTAGCTGCACAACCAGTCTTAGAGCCTGGTTTGTTTAAATTTTCCCAGTCTAATAAAATAAAATAATACATAATCTGTCTAATTCCGTAACTCTACTGGATTTTGGTACTCTATAAATCACTCGTGTTCTTTGCATTAGTAACAAAACACCATTGCTTGTTACAAAATAAGTCCTTAGTGCTAAATTTGTGAGTGTCCAGATAGTCTTGCGGAGATAAAGCGAGGAAATATGAACCAATCTCAGCAAGCAAGGCATGGCAAGTAATCACAGTATGAAAGAAAACGCTGTCAAAGATAACAAGCGACTGCTGCTGATTGATGACGATCCTAACCTCATTTTGTTAGTCAAGGACTACCTGGAGTTTCGAGGGTATGAAGTTGTCACTGCTGAAAATGGTCGAGTAGCACTGGAAGTTTTAGACCAGGAAATTCCCGACATGATTATTTGTGACATAATGATGCCAGAAATGGACGGCTATGCTTTAGTCGAAAATGTCAGGCAAGACCCTCGCACCAGTTGGATTCCCGTACTATTTCTCTCGGCAAAAGGTCAAAGTCAAGACCGAGTGAAGGGACTTAACACGGGTGCGGATGTTTATATGGTGAAGCCTTTTGAGCCAGAAGAACTCGTCGCGCAGGTGGAATCATCCCTTAAGCAAGCGTCTCGTTTGATTCATCACTCAGGATCAGGGGCAAATACTGAACCCAAAATCCAGGTTCCTTTTGATGTTGAACTAACTCCAACCGAGCTAAAAGTTGTTCAGTTTGTTGCACGGGGAATGGCAAATCGAGAAATTGCCGATCAGATGAATGTAAGCCAGCGAACGATTGAAAGTCATGTTTCTAATATGCTGGGCAAAACAGGTCTACATAATCGCACCGAGTTAGCTCGTTGGGCGATTGAGAGTAGTATGGCTTGATAGTCATTAGTCATTAGTTGGGAACTTGCTTGTGAGTTCAATCTTATCAGTTGGCTAATGACTAACGACGAGTAATATTACCAGCCATCTTCTTCTGAATTTGATTCGTTCCACATCTCTAAATCCATTTCATTCAAATAAGTTAAGGCGCTTTGGATTTGGGGAGTTGTACCGCGTAATTCCAAGTCAAACCAGCCATCATCTCGCGCATTTGCTCCCAATAGGGCGGCGGCGATATTAACCGTAACGCCGTAGTGAGAAATCAACCGTGAAATAATGGGTTCATCGTTGTATTCTTTGGGAATGCGAACGCGGATTCGAGTTTGGGTTGGTCGATTTATGCCGATTTCAGAATCGGTAGTTAATTGCAGCAGTTCCCGTGATTTATCTTGAAATTCATGATTGCGATGAGTGGTCATAGTTGCCTCCTATTCAACAGCATCCTTAATTTTGGTTTTACGCTCTAGTATTTCTTTCAGAACCAGGGTGACTAAAGCTAGTCCTCCTAACAGCACCGCAGCAGAAAATGCCGCCTGAGTCTGGTATTGTTTGTACGCTTCTTCGACAAATAACGGTAAGGTTTGAGTTTTGCCTGCCAGGTTGCCAGAAACAACTGATACCGCGCCAAATTCGCCCATTGTTCTAGCATTGGTTAGAAGAACACCGTATAGTAAACCCCAACGGATATTAGGAAGGGTAACGCGCCAGAAGATTTGCCAATCTTTTGCTCCTAATGTTCTGGCGGCTTCTTCTTGCTCCGTACCAGCTTCTTCTAAAACGGGAATGACTTCACGGGCGACAAAGGGCATGGTGATGAACAAACTCGCCAAAACCATTGCAGGCATGGCAAAGATAATTTTGATGTTGTGTGCTTCTAGCCAGGGACCAAACCAGCCATTTCGTCCGTAAAGCAATACAATCATCAAACCCGCAACAACTGGAGAGACGGCAAAGGGAATGTCTAAAAGACTGATTAGAATGGTTCTACCCCGGAATTGATTCCGGGCAATGATCCAAGCAGCGCAAAGTCCAAATACGGTATTTAGAGGTACGACAATTAGAGCAATTAAGACGGTAAGCTTTACGGAGTGGGTAAAAGAGGGTTCCGTCAAATTCTTGAAAAATGGACCAAATCCGCCCTGGAAGGCTTCCACAATGACGTTGATGGATGGAATGAATAAGATTAAGCCTAAATAAGCGATCGTAATTCCAATCAAAACTGGCTTAACCCAATTTCGCTGTTTTGTTGGTGCGGTGGGTTGAGAATTCGGTGAACTTGTATTAAATGAATGTCCGGCTAAATTAGAGTTCATAGCGTCGCCCCCAAGCTTGTAATAAATTAATTCCAACTAGAATTAACAGTGAAAATACTAAAAGAACAGTACCAATTACAGTTGCGCCACTATAGTCGAACTGCTCTAATCTTTGGATAATTAGTACTGATGAAATTAAGTCTTGAAATGGAATACTAGCTGCCACAATTACAACCGAACCATATTCACCAACGGCACGAGCAAATCCTAATGAGACACCTGTCAAAACCGCTGGCATGAGGGGCGGCAAAACCACACGCCAAAATGTCTGCCATTGTGTAGCACCCAAACTCCAAGCGGCTTCTTCAATCTCATGTTCCATTTCCTGCAACACGGGTTGTAAGGTTCGCACGACGAAAGGTAAGGAAATAAATATCATCGCTATCCCTACTCCCAAACGTGTGAAAGCTATTTTAATCCCAAAAGGTGCGACTAAAGAACCAATCCAACCTTTATCACTGTAAACAGTTGCTAAAGTTAAACCTGCAACAGACGTCGGCAACGCAAAAGGTAAATCAATTGCCGCGTCAATAATTCGCTTAAAGGGAAAGTCGTACCGCACTAAAACCCAAGCAATTAAAACACCGAATACACCATTAATTAATGCTGCAATAAAAGCTGTTACAAAAGTAACATCATAGGTGGAAAGTGCGATCGGACTGGTGGCAATTCTCCAAAAATCAATTGGCTTTTCTGTACTAGCTTTGAGGATTAGTGCTGATACAGGCAGAATCAGCATGAGTGCCATATACCCTAGGGTGATTAACCAAGGCCAGGGAAGCTGAAGTATTTTACGAGGCAAATTTTTCCTAGTAGGATTCGGATAAGAAGGAGAAGAGCTAGCCATTGTTAGTTTTTGATTGTTTGTTCCTTATTGGTTGTTATCAGTTGTTAGTTGTT
>CADCTM010000594.1:0-9242 GCA_902805485.1 uncultured Coleofasciculus sp.
CCTTCTAAATCGAGCATGGGTTCACTCTCATCAAGGATACTACCGAAAGCACTAGCAGTCAGAAAGTAATACACCGTGCCTTTATCTTCGTAGACTTGACGCTGGGCACCAAATTCTTCAGATTTTTTATCCAGATAACGACGTGCGTCTGACCCCGATAAGTTAGCCTTCATTGACAAATCTAGTGGTGTCAGGCAACCCTGGTTGTCTTTAATTAACTGATTAAAGTAAGGGTTAACTTCCTTGCTCCACTGCTTCCACCGATAGTGTTGCCAAACCTTAATACTAATGCTGAGGACAAGCAGTGCCAGCAACACAGGCCAAGCCTGGAGCAGCAAGACCATTAAAACCGCAATGGGGATGATGAGAATCAGAATGCCAGTGGCACTATTATCGATTACTTTTCCGGTCATGTCGTGACAAGCGAATTGACTTCATGGCGAACCATCTTAATAATTGCAAAGATTGTGGTCGATAACTTGTTGTGGGCGATGAGATTGGAGAAAAAGGCGCTTTCTACTAACCTCAAAGAGCTTACACAAGCCTGAAAAGGGCGAGTTGTGCTTTCGTCAGCAGTTTAGGGGTTCTTCGAGCAGGTGGGTTAGACCAAGACGTTTAAACATCGCTTTCCGCGCCTCGGTCACTAAAGTATCATCTAGAGGTTTCAGAGTAACGATGGTCTGATACTTCTGAATTAGTGCCGTTTGGATGAGCCAATCGCTGAGGAAGGGATTTTTGGGTAATAAGGGGCCGTGGGCATAAGTGGCGATCGCATTTCGATAAAATGCCCCTTCTGTCCCGTCTTCCCCATTATTGCCGTACCCTTTTACAACACGTCCCAAGGGTTCGACTTTTCCCAAATAAGTCCGACCACCGTGATTTTCAAAACCGATCGCTACTTGATTATTTCCCGGCATGGCGTCTAGGTCTTGCACTAACCGTGATGCCGTTAGCTGAAACACAATATTACCAGTGCAGCGGGGCGCATTGACACTGCCGTGGGAACTTACAAAATCAAACAAACCCAAACCCTTAATCCGTTGCCCCGGTGCGGGTTCATAATAATGACCCAAAAGTTGGGGAGCGCCGCAGGTAAAAACGCCTGGTGTTCCGGCCTCCAAGCTTTCTCCGAGGATTTCCGCTTTTTTGCCTTGTAAGTCACGCATCACAATTTCCTGCTGCCGATCTTGTGCCCCACCGCCGATCCAGAGATCGACATTGTGCAATTTGCTGGCAGCGGTTTGTTGTTCAATTGGCATGACTTTGATGTTAATTCCCCGCCACTCGGAGCGTTTTTGTAAGCAGATGAGATTACCGCGATCGCCATAAGTACTCATCAACGAAGGGTAAAGCCAGCCAATTGTCAATTCTAGTGGATAATTTATCGCCATTCCTCACAAAATTTTCCGACCCGTCAGCAATTGACGCACCTCTAGCATGGCGGAGTAGGTTGGTAAAATATGTAGCGTTTCATGCACTGGGGTGTGTTTCAATGCCGTTGCGATCGCTTCAGTTAAGTTTTCTTTAACGATTAAGTTCAGATCATTTTTACCATCAATCTGGCTATAGCTGATCCTGAGTGCCAAATCGTAAACGCGATCGCCACTGACGATGATCGTTCCTCCCAACTCTACCAAAGCCTCCGTATCAACATCCCAAATCCAAGAAACATCGGTACCATCTGCTGTTTGGTCATTAAGTACCAGCAAGGTTGTTGATGCCTTACCTGCTTGTTGTAATTGATTAACCACTCGGATCGTTTCATTCATGCCGACAGGATTTTTCGACAAGAGAATTCGGACGTGCCTGCCGTTAATGTTCAATTCCTCAGCACGTCCAAAGGGGGCGCGGAAATTGGCAATTGTATCGTTAATTGCCGTCGGCTCAATTCCTAACTGACGTGCCACCAATCCAGCGGCGAGAGTGTTGTATTTGTTATAGGTACCCAGGAGAATTTGTGGCCATTCCCGGCTATCAACCGCTAACTGACTTTTGGTAAACCCACAGTTGGGACAATGATAATCGCCCAAATGGGAAAGATACATTCCCTCATAGTCCAGGGGATCTCCACATCTAGGGCAATAAGTTGAGTCTACGGCGTGGGGAATTTCCTTAAGATAGGTGTCGGGTTCACTTAGACCAAAGAATAAAACTTGTTGTGGCAACTGCTGACCTAAATAGCACAAAGTCGGGTCATCTCCGTTTAAGATGACAACGGTTTGGGCAGGCAGAGGAGTAATGGCACTTTTCCATTTCCGGCTAATCGTATCAATTTCTCCATAGCGATCGAGCTGGTCGCGAAATAGATTTAAAGCTAGGATGTACTGAGGCTGACAAGATTGCAATAGCAGTGGCAACACATTCTCATCCACCTCCAGAATTGCGTAGTCGGCATCTAGCTGACCGAGCAAATTGGTGTTTTCCAAGAGAGTGGTCGTGAGTCCATTGATCATGTTTGCTCCACTAGCATTGTGGGCTACTTGCCAACCTTGGCGCTCAAGAATCGTACGTAAAAGTAAAGCAGTTGTGGTTTTGCCATTCGTACCAACGACAAGAATCACGCCGTGCCTCACCTGCTCAAACAGTAGCGGCAAAACTTTCGGCTGAAGACGGCGGGCGATTTTTCCCGGTAAAACACTTGCTGCACCCAAGTGTAATAAACGGACTAAAAACGTTGCCGCTTTTGAGATTCCTACCGAGGCACTGACACGAAGTCTATCGATAACTGATATGCTCAAATCTATACCCTTGCCCTGGCAATACAGCTTCTAGAGTTTTAGGGATTTCCTCCTAAGTTAGAGGCTTGTGGATTGTTCGTTAGCATAGTACCGCATTTGTTGAGAAACAATAGACTAGTCTGAGTTAGAGATTACTGACGGCGCTCTTGCCAAGGTCACGCTCGTCCGACAAAAAGAATTAAACTACCTGCAAATAGGGATAATTAGAAGGGAGATTTTAATGGAAAACTATCTCCTCACTAGCAAGACTTAGTGAAAAATAACTTAGCTTAAAAATTGCGAGAAGATATTGAGTCACAGTTTTTTGGATATGCGCGATTGCTCCTTACGTCAAATCAGAATGCTGCTCACTCGTTACCTAGGGAAGCGTCTAGTTGCCCATTGTTTGTTGCTGGTTGCTATTTTTAGCGTCTTACTGCTATTTGGAACGCCACAGGCGCTGGCAGGGCTAAATGATGATAAGTTTGAAGGAAATGTCTTTGTCCTCTATGGCGGTAATGGCTCTTTAGTCCCGGCGCGTGTCACTTTGGCAGAGTCCTTAAAACGGGAGAAACCGACGCTGTTGGTGTTCTACGTGGACGACAGTAGTGATTGCAAGCGATATGCTGCGGTGGTTTCGCAGCTACAAGAACCTTATGGACGGGCGGCAAATTTTATTCCTGTTAATATCGATATTCTGCCGCTGAAGTCTAGCGATAAACCGACTGAACCGGGATACTATTACAAAGGTTTGGTGCCCCAGACGGTTTTAATTGACCAAAAGGGAAAGGTGGTTTTAAATGAAACGGGACAATTGACGTTTGAACAGGTAGATGATGCTTTTCGCAAGGTATTTGATTTGTTGCCTCGTTCCCAGTCCGTTGAGCTGAAGCGGAGGGTAGTCAATGAAATTACTACTGAGTTAACGCCTGATCGGCGCTAAAAGTCAAGATTGTGTGAGTTTTTACTTCCAGCTTAGAAACGCCTTGCCGTTCACGCGCTAATCTGTCTAGTAAGTTCAATATTATCTTAGGCGGGCTGATGTCAGTCTACAGCACGGAGGACTTAATCAAAATTTTGGCAGATGAGCGTCGCGCCTGCATGAATGGAGAACGCCTTAATCTGGCAGCTTCGGCGTCTGGAAATCCTTTGATTGACCGATTTTTGAAATCAGATGGGATTCAAAAGTTCAGTGCTTATCGAGACTTTAAAGCGGCGGTTCATCGCTACCAACGGCAACATCAAGTCTCAGGGATTATTTGGCGAGAACTAACGATAAAAGGCATGACTTTGCGTTATCCATCTGTTGATGAGCAGCTTGTGGCACTTTCAAGGGATTTAGAAATCTTGAAGGAGCATCAGGCTTCCATCTTAACTTTTTGGTGGAGTGTGACACCTAAAATGGATTTGTACTTAAGCATTAATAATGGGAAAGACTATCGACAGATTATGCCCAATGATGTTAGTGCGATCGCTTACTCTACAGAATGGGCAAATCTTTCGGGACACGGGAACTTAAGGTTTTTGGAAATTATCTTACAGTTAGGCTGGGGAAAGCCTGAAGAAGCGTCTTATAAACGAGGATGGCCGGCATCAGGGAGTGAGTATATTCATGCAGTCAATCCCGGTGAGTATCCAATTTATTGACTGTCAATTATTGGGGTGACTTTGTTATTTCTACATTGAGAGATAAGGATTAAACAAACATGAACGAGAAAAACGAGAACCAAATTTTTGGTGAAGAATTAACGGGCAAAGATTCTTTTTTTACAAATGAATTAACACAGCTTGGGAATCAGGCTGTAAAAAGAGGGCTGATTTCTGGGCATGGCTATCATGGGGGAAAGTACGAAATCCTCTGCAATGGTCAGATTTTTCTGCTTTCCCCAGAAGAAGCTCACTCTTACCTGAAGAAGTTAGTTGAACAACATCAAAATTATTAGTATTAGTTGTTTTTAACTAAATGAACAACTTTAGGAATCGGACAAGGGATGGTTTTTAGGAACTAAACGTTAAGACATGGTTTGAGCCATCAGGTAAGAAGAATAAAAAAGTGGCGCAGGGTACGAGTCCGGCGCCCGTTATGTTAAGAACAAACAGTTAGCTACCAACGCGCCTGGGGACCCGCCCAAACTTGGTTAACAAATTGACCATAAATGATCGGTTCTTCTTCAAGAGCGAGGGTGGTTTGATTGTTTAGCTCAACTGCCCAGACAGGCGGGTTTTCATCACCCATTTCTCCGGCACGAAAGAGAACGCGATCGGGCTGCGTTTGGCTCCAACCTAGCAAGACAGCGGCACTGTATTCAAGGCGATAGCGAAGCGGTAGCGAGTCTTCGAGCGTCTTGGGTGCGAGGGTTGTGGTGCGATTTTGCTTTCTGTCCCAAATTAGAGCGAAATCCGAAGCATCCGAAGTGCTAAACATTGCTTCAAATTGTCGAGCTAGGAGGCGATCGCCTGATTTTGACCAAGAAATCGGTATGAGAATCGAGATCGCCCCTGGCAGATCTGCGTCTTCATTACCCGTCAAAGGATTATCCGACATGGGAGAAACTGCTTTCACTGTATGCAAATCGCCTGTTTGCAAATTTTCTAGGAACATTACACTGGTGACACGACTTTTATATAATTCCGGCTCTGCGTCCATCTGAATACGACTATAGGCAGCATACATACCATCGGGAGACACTAAGGAGGGACTGCGATAATACCGTACCCCAGGCTTGCCCTTGGTACTCAGTTCAGCCTGGGTTGTCAACACCCAATTCCAGGGGATCGGATGAGGACTATCGAGGGGGTCAAGCTGCACTCCTAGTTGAGTGATGTCAGGGGTTATTTCTTCAGATGCCGTACGCTCGGATTGGGAAGATGACACCGATGACGGCAATGCGACCGTCGGCACATTTACCCCTTCTTCAGCGTGAGCTGGTAAGTTATGTGTCATAAGTAGCAAGGCTAAAAGCAAATTGTATGGTGTCTTGCGAAACCATCCTAGTAAACCCAATATTATGTTGCACATCGATAAGAACTAAGTTACTAAACGGCGTTTCTTGTGTGAGGAAGCAACGCCTAAGGAACCAAGTCTTGTCCTTTACGTTATGTATAACAAGTTAAGAATCCATCCATTCACTACTTTTACTAAAGTTTTCACGGCCTTCTTTACGAATTTTGATACAACTTTCCCCAAACTCCCGTGATCGAGATCGCAGATTCCGCATCAAGATGGAACGATCGAGTGCGAAGATTGTCTCTATTATTCTTCTATGGTCTGCATAAAATTCAGGAAAATCTGGTGACTCAATCCTCTAGTTCAGACACAAAGACTTCCCCAAAAAAATCAAACGGCAGACATCCCTGGTTACTTGTCTTGATTTTTCGACTGCTCCTGCTGGGTGTAGGAGGCGGTTTAGCCTTGATTTTGGGCATTGTCTTTGCCAACTTCTATCCCAACCCAAATAGCGAGCAACCGCTACTGCTCAAGATGCTGGATCGTCTTGACAAAAAAACACCCTTACCTCCTGCCGATGCCAGTCCAACAACGATACCTTCTACTAATCCCCAATCCCAACTGACACCCGAACAAAAACAACAGGCACAAGCTCAGTTAGCCAAATTGCAGGAGCAGATGAAACAGTTGAGCAACGAGATGGCGACTTTAGAGGCACAACTGGGTACAAATAGCACCAACGACGGGATCGAAACGCGACTTCAAGCGATCGCCTTACAGCTCGAAGGGATATCGCCGATTAATGCCAATGCCGAATTAGTCGAAAATACTAATGCCAATCAATCCCCTACCGCCGCCCCTGTTGTGCAAACGGGCAATTTGAAAGTAACCTTGCCCAATGACCTGTTATTTGAACAAAACAACAGCATCTTGCGCTCAGAAGCCGGATTAATCTTAGACAAAATCATCGCCGATTTACGCAGCTACCCGTCAAGTACAATCCGCATTGCAGCCCACACCGATGACACAGGTGAAACCGAGGACAATCGAGAACTGTCCTTTCGCCGCGCCAAAGCTGTTGAGCAGTATCTTGCCAGAACTTTGGGCGATGGATATAAATGGCTGACTGCGGGTTATGGTGAAACTCGTCCCCTTGTTGCCAACGATGTCCCTGCTAACCAGCAACGCAACCGCCGCGTTGAAATTGCCGTTGATTAAATGAAAGTTATTTTCTTTGGTACTCCCCAATTTGCTGTGCCCACTTTAGAACGATTGATTCACCATCCCGACTTTGAAGTTCTGGGTGTCGTTACTCAACCGGATAAGCGTCGAGGGCGGGGGAACCAGCTAACTGCTTCTCCTGTGAAAGCGGTTGCTTTGGCGCATCAACTCCCCGTCTGGCAACCTAATCGGGTGAAAAAGCATAAACCAACCCTTACTCACCTCCGACTTGCCGCTGCTGATGCGTTTGTTGTCATTGCCTATGGACAAATTCTCTCCCAAGAAATTCTTGATCTGCCAAAGTTGGGTTGTGTTAATGTTCATGGCTCGATTTTGCCAAAGTATCGAGGGGCAGCACCAATTCAGTGGTGTTTGTATCATGGAGAAGCCGAAACGGGCATTACAACTATGCTGATGGATGCAGGGATGGATACGGGGGCGATGCTGCTGAAGGCGTACACCCCCATCCAGCTATTAGATAACGCCCACGATTTGGCACAATCTCTCACGGGTTTGGGAGCAGATTTATTAGTTGAAACCCTCACAAAACTGGAACGTCAAGAGATTCAACCGATACCTCAAGATGAATCGCTGGCAACCTATGCGCCACTGATTCAAAAGGCTGATTTTTGCTTAGATTGGTCGCGTTCTGCTTTTGAGTTACACAATCAAGTCAGGGGATTTTTCCCGAATTGTGTGGCATCATTTCGAGGTCAATCACTGAAAATTATCGCCACAGCTCCCCTCGGTAGCGCCTTCTTTGCCCAGTTGCCTTCATTAAGTGTTATTGAGCAGCAATGGTCTTCTTTGTCGGCATCTGGGCGTCCTGGAGAAGTGGTCGGGATTGTCAAAGGAACGGGTCCCATTATTCACACTAAAGAGGGATTGTTACTATTGCGGGAGGTGCAGTTAGCTGGCAAACGCGCTCAGTCGGGCTGGGATTTTGCGAATGGGATGCGTTTAGCGGTGGGAGAGGTTTTAGGAAATGGTCAGGTTTGAACGGCTGTCGTTGATTCGTAGGAGTGGCAAGAATCACAAGGTCCCTCTGGATTAACGGCGCAACGAATCAGTTCTGAGTGGGCATTGAAGCGGCAGTTAGCATCGCCAATTACCCAGCGCCCTGCGATTAAGCTTTTTTCGGTTGGGCGTTGTGCTGACTGTACATAAAGGGCGATTTTTTGCAACTGATAACGTCCAGATTTGAGCAGATAGCGGTGGCGGCGCTCCAAAACTGTGTAGGTTTGTCCTTGAAAATCGAGATAGTTGCCTGGTTGGGGTGTCCAGTCGAGTTGGACATTTCCTAGTGTCTGATGCGGGTGCGTCAGAATTAGCTCTGAAGGTAGAGTATCTGGCTCCATACTGTAAGGGGGTGTATTGCTGACTACATCTTGGATGGTATCGCAATCGCCGCCTCAAGATCTCCCACTGAGGAGTGTGAATAGTCGTGGTGTTAAAACAATGAGATTATTCTATGCTGTTGTTTGTCTACCTAAATTGAGGTCAATTCAGAGGAAGATGTTAAAGACAGCCCTGGCGTCTGTTGCCAGTTCGGCGCTTGGAGGTTTTCACTCTCTACATTTTGAATCACGAAGATGACAATTGCGATCGCTCTCCATTCTGATGAAGTAAATAACCTGAATATCTCGCTTGCCCAAACGGTAATTGAAAAATTACGCCAAGAGCAGGCAATTCTCTCCCACGAGCAGCAACTGCGCTTTGAAATCGACTTCCCCCGCGAATCGAGCGATCCACGGGAACTGTCGGAAATCCCCGAAATTAGGCTCTGGTTTATTCGTCTGGATGCTTGTTATCCGTGGTTAATCTTCCTTTTGGATTGGAAAGCGGGGGAACTGGGTCGTTATGTGGCGATGCTGGTGCCCCATCAATTTAGCCCCACCGAAGGCATTCAGTACAATCCCGAAGCTTTGGAAATATTTGTTATGCACAAAATTTTTATTTTGTCAAGGTGGATGCGAGAGCAGGAAATTTCAAGTCAGTCACGCTTGAAGTCCATGGCGCAGATGTTTGGGTATGAACTGGATGATGGCTTTTTTGAGTTGATTGAGTAGAAAGGCGATCGCTTCCCCAGCGAGCAATTGCTCAATTACTGTTAATCAGCATTTCCCTGGCTTGTGCCGATCGCCTGATCATTATTTACCATTGTTGAGGAAATAGAGAATTGCTGCATCTCCCAAACCTTGTGTAGCGATCGCACCAGCACCCAGCGAAAGCAAATTGCCCACACCAGGTACAAACTTTAAGGCAATCTCAGCAATGCCAAATATGCCAGCATTTGCACCAATACCTACTCCCCCAGTAACGGCAAAATCTTTAACTGTTTGCTCCGAAAACTCACG
>CADCTM010000594.1:9252-9560 GCA_902805485.1 uncultured Coleofasciculus sp.
GGTATTGCTGCGCCTGGGATGGGGTTTGCAGAAATGAATCCACATAGAGTAGCACAAGCTATAACAACTGTTCTGGCAACGCTCAGTTGAAATTCCTGAAGATGCGCCATCCGCGCCAGAGAACCGCGCGTTTCTCTTGGCGTATGCTTGATAATTGTTTCAATTAACTCAGTAATATTCCAGCGAAGGTCTTCATCAGGAAGTATCAAACCATTTTTCCCATCTTCGTACTCAGCATAGGCAACAGTTGGAACAACTCCCTTCATATGACGACGTAAACCCTCTCTTTGCTGTAGATAAGCATAGAA
>CADCTM010000595.1 GCA_902805485.1 uncultured Coleofasciculus sp.
TTAAGCCTTGATAAATTTGTTCAACCAGGCTTTCTTCTTCTGGAGATAGGGATTTTTTCGCGAGTGCCGCCGACATAAAAAGCTGTTGGTCAATCCAAGTAATCTTGCGAAGAGAGATAATCCGATTAGCGACTTGCTGAACTGGGAACTTGGGAAAGCAAATTTGAGTAGGTTTCATAGGTTTTTGAATAAATCGGTAACTATATTAATTATTGGAGATATTACGGAATTTTTCAGTGATCAAGATTTTTAGCAGTTCGTGATGAAAACTGAAGATAACTGTGATGAAATGTATACCGAGTTGTGATATGAGTCACCAAAAAAGTTCCGGAGAAACGGCTTTACAAAGTTTTGCCCTCAAGGACTTCCCAATACTTAGATGCCTTGAGTAGTGTGAACTGGAGCAACTGGATATCTCCAAGTTCTAAGGAAACCGTTGGCACTTTTGGCTTAACCTCTAATACGGCAATAATTTGATGACCTAATGCCCGTGCTAGAAGTGGTGGAACGGCATTTCCTACCTGTCGAAACCCATGCCATTTTGTTGTATGTAAGCGGAACCAGTCGGGAAATGAGTGCAGTCGCGCTGCCTCGCGCACTGAAATGACTCGCGGATAGTCTGGATGAATCGGACGAGGAGACGTATAGCTCCCGCGATCATAACCTGTTCCTGCTCTTAAGGTGTTGCAAGGCTTGTGAGGGTGCAAGCGTCGTAAGCGACTTATTGGTTCTAAGTTTCCTCCTAGTGTTTGGTTAAAACGCTCAATCGTAACGTCACTATGGATGGTCTGCATTGAACCCGTTAACTGTTGGGGGTTCCATTGACGAGGATAGGCAAAATTATTGGGTTCTGTTGTTGAATTCCGCAGCGTTTTTACATAGGGCGTTGCTGATGATTCGATTTGCTCTAGTTGTGCGGGTGTAAGTTGAATGCAATCGGTTTTTTGAAGTTCAGGAAAATCATCTAAGTTCGGCAAATCAGCGATCGCTTCTTTTACTGTTATATATTGAGACTTCAGACGCAACATTGGCTCAGGATAAGTGAGCGCCGAACACCCAAGCTTCGTCCCTAATAAAAATAACCGCCGTCGTTTCTGGGGGACACCAAAACTTGCGGCATTTAAAATCTGCACCGGTTCAGTTATCTCATATCCTGCGGCTTTAAACTCATCTATTAGCCGCTCAAGCACACAAGCATATTTATTCAGTTTTAAACCGGGGACATTTTCCATGACAAAATAACGCGGTTGAAGTTCTTTGACTAAGCGGCAGAACTCAAACACCAAGTTATTCCGAACATCATCAACTTGACCTTTACCAATTAATGAGAAACCTTGACAAGGTGGTCCCCCAAACACTAAATCAATCGACTTATCCCGACGGCGATACCCGTTATCTTTCGCCCACTGCCGAACCGCCGCTTTAATTTCCTTCCCTTTGAGCGTGGCAATATCTCGACACAAAACCTTTGTATGAGGGAAGTTAAAGGAATGCACCAACCCATGAACTGGGTCTTGTTCAACGGCAACTGCCACATCAAACCCTGCCTGTTCCATTCCCAATGAAAATCCACCAGCACCCGCAAATAAATCAATGGCAATTGGTCTGTGACCAAGCAAAGGCATCAATCCACCGCCCTAAAAACTGCTTTTTCCGTTTGTTGACAAGATTGTAGTTTAAATGTAGTGTATATTAATACAAAACCAACTACAGACGACCATGTTGCAAATCACTCATCTGTCAACGCCCAGGACATAGAACGAGTGTTTTCTTTCTCCCCAGATCCCCCCAGCCTCGCGGGGAGAATAAATTCAAAGTTCCCCTTTATCAGGAGGATTTAGGGGGATCTTCACCCAGGATAACGAAGCGAAAAGAGTTTGAAAACACTTCCTAGCGGACTCAGCCATGTCAAG
>CADCTM010000596.1 GCA_902805485.1 uncultured Coleofasciculus sp.
ATTCGTCAAAGCAATAACAGCATTAAGATTGAGGCGTCTGGCAACATCACCCTAGAAACAATCCGTTTGGTGGCTGAGACTGGCGTAGACTATATTTCCAGCAGTGCTCCAATTACTCGTTCTACTTGGCTGGATTTAAGCATGAAGCTGAATACATAATTATGAACTCTATAGTTGAACAACTAAAAATTCAATTTACGCAAGCATTAATCGCCGCCTTTGGCCCAGATTTTAGAGAGATCAAGCCAATGGTTTTCCCTGCGAGTAATCCGAAGTTTGGTGACTATCAGTGCAATGTCTCTCTATCTTTAAGCAAGCAGCTAGGAAAGCAGCCACGAGCGATCGCTCAAAAAATATTAGACAATTTGGATATTAGCGGAATTTGTCAAACTCCAACAATTGCTGGTCCTGGCTTTATTAACTTAACCGTAAAACCTGCTTACCTGGAAGCACGTTTGAGTGAAATTCAAAACGATTCACGTTTAGGGGTCGAACCAGCAAAAAAGCCGCAACGTGTAATTGTAGATTTCTCTTCGCCCAATATAGCCAAAGAAATGCACGTAGGACATCTACGTTCAACGATTATTGGAGATTCTATTGCCCGAATTTTAGAATTTCAAGGTCATGATGTATTGCGGTTAAATCATGTGGGTGACTGGGGTACTCAATTTGGGATGTTGATTTGTTATCTGCGGGAAGCTTACCCTGCTGCACTGACCACTGCCGATGCTTTAAAAATTGGAGATTTAGTTAGTTTTTATAAACAAGCGAAAAAGCGGTTTGATGAAGATGAAGCCTTTAAAGAATCCTCACGTCAGGAAGTCGTCAAACTACAATCGGGTGCAGAAGATAGCCGCAAAGCTTGGCAATTGCTTTGTGAACAATCTCGGCGAGAATTTCAGGTAATTTATGACTTACTAGATGTTCATTTGACGGAACGAGGAGAATCTTTCTACAACCCCTTGTTACCCCTAGTTGTGGAAGATCTTACTCAACTGGGTTTATTAGAGGAAAACGACGGAGCTAAGTGTGTTTTTGTGGAAGGATTTACCAACAAATCTGGTGAACCTTTGCCTCTAATTGTGCAAAAGTCGGATGGGGGTTATAACTATGCGGCAACTGATTTAGCTGCCATACGGTATCGTATTGGGCAAGACCAGGTAGAAAGAATTATTTACGTCACTGATGCAGGTCAAGCTAATCATTTCATGCAAGTATTTCAGGTTGCACGTCGAGCGGGTTGGCTAACAGATGATGTAGAAGTAGTACACGTTCCCTTTGGTTTAGTACAGGGAGAAGATGGTAAGAAGCTGAAAACTCGTTCTGGGGAAACGGTAAGATTACGGGATTTGCTAGATGAAGCGATCGCACGTTCTCGTGCTGACCTTGAAATTAGACTTAAAGAAGAAGGACGCGAGGAAACTGAAGAGTTTAAATCCCATGTTGCTAAGGTAGTTGGTATTAGTGCGGTGAAATATGCTGACCTTAGCCAAAATCGCACCAGTAGCTATATCTTCAGCTTTGACAAAATGCTAGCTCTTCAAGGCAATACGGCACCTTATATGCTTTATGCCTATGTCCGAATTCGGGGTATTAGTCGCAAAGGTGAAATTGATTTTGAGCAGTTAGAAGCTAATGCTAAAATTATCCTCAAGGAAGAAACAGAGTTAGTTCTAGCTAAACATTTGTTACAGCTAAGTGAAGTTCTTAATGCTGTTGAACAAGAGTTGCTACCGAATCGTCTTTGTCAGTATTTATTTGAACTGAGTCAAAAATTCAATCAATTCTACGATCAGTGTCCCGTTCTAAAAGCAGAGGAACCATTGCGAACATCACGACTAGTGCTATGTGATGTAACAGCGAGAACCCTGAAACTCGGCTTATCTTTGCTCGGAATCTCTGTC
>CADCTM010000597.1:0-301 GCA_902805485.1 uncultured Coleofasciculus sp.
ACTAATTGATTCAACGCTTCAGCTAATGCCTGTGTATCGTCTGAGTCTGGCAAAACGAAGCCACAGTCGGGTGTCACCAACTCCGTCGCCCCCGTCGTAGCAGCCGTAATCACGGGTATTCCTGTCGCCATTGCTTCCAGTACCACTAAACCAAAAGGCTCATAACGGGATCGAAAAACTAAAAAATCTGCTGCTTTTATCAAGTCGGGGACATCTTGCCGGAATCCCAAAAAATGTACTCGATTTTCTAAGTTTAGCGATCGCGCTAACTCAGGATAGGGATTACCTGCGGTTCCACCCA
>CADCTM010000597.1:311-1538 GCA_902805485.1 uncultured Coleofasciculus sp.
TTAAGTGCAATTGGGGAACTTGCACTAAGGAATGCAGGATTGTATCCAAGTTTTTTCGAGGTGTACGGATATCCCCAGCAAATAGCGCCAATGGCACTTCCTCTGGTAAGCCCCATTTTTGCCGATTGACAATACCTGGAGCAAACTCTTGTAAATCCATGCCATTTAAGATCGCCCGAATGCGATCTCGTGGGAAACCAATCGCGATTAATTCTTGGGCGACTTTCTCAGAAACGGCTACTACGACTTTCGCCCGATCGAAGGCTTTTTTCTCCCTATCAGCATTTAAGGCAGTGTAAAACCGCTGATAAGTGCCACGCAAGCTCAGATTTTGTGCCCAGAGATTGAAGGGCGATCGCAACCAAGCACTGTGGACAAAATGCACTGCATTAACATCTCCCCTAGCCGAAGTAATTGCACCATTGAGTTTGATCAGGTCAAATTCTTTTTGGTGCTTATTTAACCACCAAGCACTTGTCCGGGAAAAAGCGATTTCGCGGACAAGTTGCAATGGATACCCTTTAACTGGAATAGAAATCCAATCGACTTGACTGTGTTGTTGCAGTGCCAAATCTACGCTACTTGCTAACAAGGTAACATGATGACCACGACGAATAGCTTCCCAGGCAACTTCATAGTTTACCCGACCTTGACCATCACCGATCCCGAGTTTATGAGTAACAATACAAAGCTTCATTTAGTACCTCTTTTATGAGACAAAGCTGCTTCGTACAAAGTCAGATTATCACGGGCTATTCGGTGCCAACTATACTTTTGTGCCGTAGCATAGGCATTACGGCGCAATTTTTCTAGGTACGGGCGGTCTGTAATTAAGCGCTCCAAAGCTTGCTCGATCGCCAGACTGTCGCGGGGCGGGACTAAAATGCCATTATCTCCATCACGCACGACTTCCATCGGCCCCGGGGTTGTGGTGGTGACAGGGGCTAAACCGCAAGCTATAGCATCCAGAAGGGCGACGCTAAACCCTTCCGAGAGGGTAGGAAAAAGCTTGATGTGATGTCCGCGCAAGAGTTCGGGCAGAGTTTCATAGGGGTAGCGTGGCACAACTCGGATGCGATCGCGTACAGATGGCTCGAAATCTGCATGAACCTGCGCTTCTGAGCAGCAAGTCCCCACAAAACTCACCTCTACTTGGGGATAACGGGCAAGAATTTTATTTAATGCTGGAACACCATAATGAATCAGATCGGAAGAGCGTCGTGTAGG
>CADCTM010000597.1:1548-1902 GCA_902805485.1 uncultured Coleofasciculus sp.
TGAATCCCTTTGCGAGGAATATAAGTTGCCTGTAGAGCAATGCGAATCACTGGATCTTCTGCTTCGGGGGTTGGCTCAAAAGGGAGATTAAGAAAAGCCTCTGGAATTCCATTGGCAAAAACACGAGTCCGCCCAGGATCAACCCCTAATTTTTCAACACCATACTCTAAATCACGGTGATTACTGAATAAGCTCAAATCTGCATCCCGCAGAGAACTAGCCACTTCCCAGAGTCGGAAGCCTCCATGATAAAGCGGATATTTCCAACTCAAGTGCAATTTACCAAGGCGGGCTTCTTCTAAGTTTTCCAGGTCCATAATATGCTCAAGACCGTGACTCCGCGTTACTAGAACC
>CADCTM010000598.1 GCA_902805485.1 uncultured Coleofasciculus sp.
ATAAATGTCGTCAGCACAAGATTAGTTCATGCAAAATCAGGCAGTGCCACAGGAAAAAACTCGTGCCCATGTTTTCATTTCTGGAAAAGTTCAAGGCGTTGGCTATCGCTACTTTACGATGCGTCAGGCTGAAAAAATGGGGAGCAATGGTTGGGTGCGGAACTTACCGGATAAGCGTGTGGAGGCGGTTTTTGAGGGGAGTAAAGCGGTGGTTGAGGAGATGATTCGTTGGTGTCACCAGGGACCACCTGGTGCTGTGGTTAAGGAGGTAGTGGTGGAGTATGAGATGCCGCAAGAGTTACGGGGGTTTGAAATTGTGCGGTGAAAGGCTTTTCTTAAACAGTTTGAGAAAAGCCTTCACCTCTTATTGTCATCTAAGCGGCACTTTTCGGCGGCATAACAACTTTCTTAGCTAAACCCAAACTTCTCAAGACTTGAATTGACCACCATGTCATATCAACTTCCCACCACTGCCGTCCCGCTGGGGCAACATTCGGATGAGCATGATGATTATTGTGCCAACCTTCTCCATAGGTTAAGATTGCCGCCCACCAAAGGTTACGAGAACCATCTTCTACTTCAAAGGTTTGATAACCGCGCAAGTGACTTGCAGAATTAATTAACCAAGTGCTATGCCAAAGTAATACTGCTCTGGCAAATACTCCCCAGATCACAAAAGACCAACCGCCTAAGAGATAAAGCAGCAATCCAACAGGAATTTGCAGCGCTAAAAAGTTGCGATCAAGCCAGCGATAATAAGGATCTCGCGCTATATCAGGCGCGGCTTTACGATTAGCTTCTGGGTCAAAAAATTCTTTTTTGGAGTAAAAAATCCACATCATATGACTCCACCAAAACCCATGACTTGCAGAGTAGGGATCTTTTTCGTCATCTTCTGGAAAAGCATGATGCAAGCGGTGATTAGCGACCCAAAAGATTGGACCACCTTGAAGAGCTAAAGCCCCGAAGGTAGCAATGATATACTCCAACCACTTAGGAACCTGAAAACTCCGATGGGTCAAAAGTCGGTGATACCCCAAACAAATGCCAATGCTGCCAAATAACCAGTGGAGAAATATCGTAACTCCTAAAGCTGACCAGGAAAAAAACCAGGGAGCAAGCAGTGCCAAGGCATGAATTGTTGCGAAAAAGCCCGCACTGACCCAGTTTAGCGGGGTCGAGGCTTTGCTTTCCAGGGTAGCCGAGGGTGAGTGGTTGGTCATACATCTTCTCTCTTGAGTGGAGAGGATAGTGTGGTAGGAGACGAAATGCAAGTATTGCTTGCACTCCTTTACCTTAACAACGATAACTGATAAATGCAAGTGACACTTACATCTTTAGGCTTATGTCTCGAACCCCGTCTTCAACCAGAGCGCGATTAATTAATGCAGCGCTGGAGTTATTTAGCTCTCAAGGCGTCACCGAGACGACTACAAAGGCTATTGCAGAATTGGCCCAAGTCAATGAGGTAACGCTATTTCGGCAGTTTGGCAACAAGCAGGGATTGCTCTTAGCGGTAATTGAAGACTCGGCTGTATTTACCCACTTGGGTGAATCCTTGAGACGGCAACTTAATCAAACAAACCAGGTAGATGAAGCGCTAAAAAATTATGCAAGCGATCGCTTACAGACGTTGCAACAAATCCCAGAGCTACTGCGTTCGGTAGTCGGCGAAGCCGGACAATATACACTGGAAAATCGTCAAGCTTTAGGACGAGGAATTACTCAAGCAAATCGTGATGCGGCTCGTTATTTAGCAACAGTAATTGAACGGGAACAATTACATTTGCGTTTACCTGCTGAGAAATTAGCAAGCTTACTTAATGCGATGTTGTTTGGCTATTTAGTAATTGAATTAACGAGTGAGTTTCATGAACTTTGGAATAATCGTGATGATTTC
>CADCTM010000599.1 GCA_902805485.1 uncultured Coleofasciculus sp.
CCGCGAAGCAAGAGATACTCAAGGGGGTAAACACAGCAGCACAAAGGATTGAACAACCGCGCTGAAAACTCCCATCAACCCACTTGTGTTAGAGAGAGGCGAATGGGACGGTTCAAATCCCCAGGGCACGCCCAACGGTTTCTCTCAGCCTTTGAACTGATTCGGCAACACTTCCACCTCAAGCAACACCAACTGACTGCCAAAGACTATCGAGACCAGATGCACCAGCGGATAGAGAACTGGAGGGAGTTGACGGGTCTTCAAGCTGCTGCTTGATCAAAGCCATCCTCTTCCTCCAGGAGAAAAGTACCCAATTTTCCAAAGTCTGGATTAACTTGATAGTGCCCTCTATACAGTCGGTGTGCAACGGGATTGTCATGCGAATCTTACAGATGTACTCCACCAAAAGCTTCAGTTCTCTGACCAGTGATTCAACGTATTCAGATCGCACGAGCAACATATCTAGCAAAGATGCCGTCTGGTGAATACACAACATTCTCAATATGGAAGCTACTGCGCTCTATCATTGGCTCCAGAAGCCAAGCGAAGGTTGAATGCTCATCACGGATGTGCTCTTCGAGATCAGCCCGAGTCCAGCCATCTTCTGGATTATCGCTGAGCGTAGCACACCATGCATCAAGGCGATCCTTTGCTTCTAATGGGTTGAAGTTGTAGACGACATCCCACAGCCGAAGCAGACCTCCCGTCCGAACGATATGTCGAAGTCGTTGAAGAGCCAACACCTTCCAGAAATCAGGAAGATGATGAAGTGCATAGCGAGAATACACGAAATCAGCTTGCCTCCCTTGGTGTTCATAGGTAAGGAAGCCAGACTGGACAACTTCAACATTTAGTAGGCGAGACGCACTAATCTTCGCCTTTAGCACTTCCAGCATTACAGGCGAAACATCAACTGCAACCACTCGTGCACATACCGAGGCAACAGCAAGGGTGAACTGTCCGGTGCCTGCGCCAATGTCTACCACTTCTGATCGCCCGTTCAGTCCAAGCCTTTTCATAAGTGCTAGCTCTTCCATAACACTAGCATCTTCCTTAAAGTCGTATTGAGATGCGTGGTTGGCATCGAGATTTTCTCTGCCCGCGCTCTTCACTTCGTCTAGCATCCAATCGTATCTTTTCTCAATCTTACTCATCCTTCACTTGGTGCCTAATCAATAGCAATATTTTACTTTTTGTCCAATGCTATCTTGGCTTTGAGGCTCAGCATAACGCTCCGCATAACCGGCTGGCAATGGAGCACAGCGGAAATGCCAGTCCGTGTTGATACGGTTGTTAACGGTTCGTTGTTTTATGATTAAGGTATGGGCATCTGAGAAATTAATTAATAATTTCTCCTTTGTTATTGGCCAACTTTTCACGCCATTTTTGGAGTTCCCCAGGTGTTTGTCTCACCCAATCTGTTACTTCGCTAACGATTTTTAATGGTGCTTGGGAGCGATACGAGCGTGTCGGATTACCAGGAAATTTTTTGTCTGTAACATTCGGGTCATTTTCAAACTCCCCTGTCGGTTCAACGATATAAACACGTTCACGCCCATCGCCTTTTGCTAACGCAGCAGCTAGTCCCGCCCCATTAACAAGGGCTGTGAAATAAATGTGATTCATTTTTAGTTCAGGTTTGTAATTAGAACTGCCCCCTGTTGTCAGCAAATCGCCAACCTGCAAATCTGCTTTCGTCCCATGATGAAAAGGGCCTTTGTCAAAAGGTTTACCCTTAAACGAAGTTGCTAATTCATAATTCTTTTTTACCTTATCAGGGTCGCTTAGGTTCTCATAGCATTTGGCAATGTTTGAATATAGAGAAGGGAAAGCACTCTTAACAGTGTCGTTATCTATTTTTAATGCAAACTGCAAAGCTGTTTCGAGCCATTTTA
>CADCTM010000600.1 GCA_902805485.1 uncultured Coleofasciculus sp.
TGGGCTCTCGACGGTACAGGGACCACCAATAATTACTAGTTCATTTCCGCCAAAGGAAACCTGTTCAGAAAGTTTGACAATTGAGTTATGTTCGGGGTGAGAAGCCGTAGCAAGTTTTGCGTTCAACATGAGTTAAGATTCCTCTGTTTAGATTGTGGTTAACAATAAAAAACCCGGTTCCCTAGGGTTCCGGGTTGCAGTGTAAAAGTTGGCGCGACTTTACCTACCCGGATGTTATTCTGGGCCAAAAAAAGTAAAAGCCGTAAAACAAGTTAGTTAGGTCAGTCGCCATTTGGTAATTCCTGTCGCATTTAGCATTAAAAAACAAAAACCGCAGAGTTTGTTCTGCGGTTCACTGGGTCGGTTCCAAGAGGAACTACATTCACGACCAGTGAACCTCTCTAAACCAAAAATAAAAGTAGTAGCGGTTGATAAACATTTTGGGAGCGGATGATTGTTTGATTAGTTGCTTAATGCATTCCTGCCAAGACTAACAAGTCGGGTAGGCTTAAGTCAACACCCGTAGCGATGAAATTTTTCTTAATGTGATGAATGCTTCAACTCAGGTAGAAGACGAGAGGCGATCGCTTTGGAGTCATTGTAGCGCAGTGCGATCGCTACTAGAAGAGTGCCAAGGCAGTTAATGTCACCAAGCAACCTAACTGAATCACTAAGCTTAAAAGCCGAAACTTTGGATCAACACCAGCGAGGTGAATCACTGAATGCACAAGCCGAAATACGATGTACACAATAATTAGTAAATCTACCATTGTTCCGGAGACGCCGCGAACTGTCAGGAGAAGCACAACTCCCAAATACAAAGGAAGGTTTTCTATTAAGTTGGAATGTACCCGAAATAGTCGCCACAGCAAACTTTCGTCGTTTTGTGTGCCGAAATCTTTTACCGATCCACCCGCAGATAGATGCCGAATCCTGACTGTGAGCAGGATGAAAACAACAGCGATTGTCCACAGGATGAAAATTGCTAAACCCCAGAGAGGGAAGCTCATATCGATAGACATTTGCATTATCTTTCTCCACTAAAACCTACTGATAGCTTAGAAAGTTTGCTAGTGAGGACTCTAGAAGAAAGTTGCGGGATTTTAGTAAATTATTGCGATAAAGAAGCGCTGTCTACCAACAGTTACGCTTGCAAAAATTGTTTAGGCGTAACACCAACGATGCGCTTGAAATATCGAGCAAAGTGACTTTGGTCGCAAAAACCTACCCTGACAGCAATCTCTGCGGTACTGAGTTCACTCCGCTGCAATAAATATTTAGCTTTCTCAATCCGAGACTGCAAAATATATTGGTGGGGTGTTACTCCCAAACTTTGCTTAAACAAACGCAAAAAGTGATACGAACTCATCTGAGCGATCGCAGCCAAATCAATTAACCCTACGTCCTGATGGAGATGTTCATTAATATATTCCGTGATTTGTTGTAGCTTGGATTGAGATAATCCATTTGCATAGCTAGAGAGCTTCGGTTGAGCGGTGCAATAGTTCCGTAATAGGTGAATCGCTAATGTTGTTTTGAGACTATCAATTAGTAAATAACCCCCAATTTTGTCAGACTCTAATTCCTCTCTCAATGTGGCAATAATACCTTGGATTAAGGCATCTTGCTGAGTCATAAAATGAGGAATGAGTTCAATGCGATCAGGATTTACTAAATCTTGACCGACTTGTTGAAGCAGTGTCGGTTCAATTGCCAAAACCATAAACTGAGCTGAGGCATTCCAATTGCAACGATGGGAAATACCCGCAGGAATTACCGCAATGTCTCCCGCTTTCCGCCTTTCTGGCTCAAGCTTTCCATCCAACCACCGTTCTCCTGATGCCAGAGAGCTATCCCATCCTGATGCTTCGGGTAAGTCAGG
>CADCTM010000601.1 GCA_902805485.1 uncultured Coleofasciculus sp.
TTGCCTCAAGCTAGACTTACCCACACCTCGGATGTGGTGGAGTTTATGGCGGTGCAATTGCAGAAGTTGCCTGCCCCAACTCAGGATGTTCTCAAACTTGCCGCCTGCATTGGGGCGCAGTTTGATTTAGATACCTTGGCAATAGTCAACGAAGAATTACCCGAACAAACAGCATCAGCACTTTGGAGAGCATTACAAGAAGAACTCATTTTACCCATTACAGAAGGCTATAAATGCTTCATTCCAACAGATGATCGATCCCATACTGAGTCTATTACCAATCCAACTTATCGCTTCCTGCACGATCGCGTGCAACAAGCTGCCTATTCATTGATTCCCGACAACCAAAAACAAGCCACTCATCTCAAAATTGGACAGTTACTCCTACACAAATATTCGGACATAGAAAGAGAGGAAAAACTCTTTGATATTGTGGGGCATTTAAATCAAGGAATTGAGTTAATCAATCAATTAAGCGAACGAGAAGCCTTAGCCCAACTAAACTTAGAAGCGGGAGGTAAGGCAAGAAGTTCTACCGCCTATGCAGCCGCAATGGTCTATCTGCAAACAGGGATTGAGCTACTGAGGGCCAACTGCTGGCAAAGTCAGTATGAGTTGACCCTGAATCTCTATATTGCTGCTACCGAAGCTGCCTATTTGAATGCTGACCTTGAGGGTATGGAACAGATGGCAGCACAGGTATTGCAGAATGCTCAGACGATTTTAGACAAAATTAAAATTTACGAAATTTCAATTGCCGCCCAGACAGCCCAGAGCAAGATGTTGGAGGCGATCGCCGTGGGTAGAAAGGCACTAAAACAATTAGGGGTTGAACTCCCGACTGAACCTAACGAAGCCTTGATTAGTAAAGCGCTACAAACCCTTGCGGGTCAATTTCAGGACAGACAGATTGAGGAACTCGTTGACCTACCTTTGATGACCAATTCCCAGACTCAAGCAGCCATGCAACTGTTAAGAATGTTACCGGGAGCGATTTTCATTGGAATGCCGGGTTTACAGCCCCTGCTTAGCTCCACTATGGTGAGTTTATCACTCCAATTTGGGAATGCACCCGCATCGACGGTGGGGTATGCAACTCATGGGGTGGTATTGTGTGGTTTTTTGGGAGAGGTAGAAACAGGCTATGCCTTTGGGCTATTGGCACTCTCATTGCTGGATCGGTTCAATGCGCGGGAATTCAAGTCTATAATTCTGGGTAGTTTTGGGGGGTGGATTCAGCATCGCCAAGAAGCTCTCTTGGCAGCGATACCAACGCTGAAAGATGGCTATACTGCGGGCATGGAAACTGGCGATTTTCTCAACGCTGGCTACAACATATCTTTTTACTTTAATACCAACTTTTACAGTGGGGTAGAACTGGATACTTGGGAGCCCGAACTAGCACGTTACAGCGCTGCCTTGGCGCAGGTAAAGCAATATTCTGCCCAGGGTTTGTTGGATATGACCCAGCAGACGGTGCAGAACTTGAGGGAAGTCGTGAATCAACCGGAGTGCTTAATCGGCTCTGCCTATGATGAAACGGTGATGATTCCTAAGCACCATCAGGATAATGAATTCACGGCGATCGCTGCTGCCTACATCTACAAACTGTTGCTTGCTTACTCCTTTAGTAATTACACCGCTGCTCTAGACCACATTGCCCACGGCCAACAGTATTTAATGGCAGTATCGGGATTGATTCATGTTCCCGCTTTCCATTTTTATGCAGCTCTCACGCACTTGGCGCTCTTCTCCACACAGCCAGAAGTTAAACAAGCTGAAATTATTACTCAGGCCCAAGCCCATCAAACTACGCTGAAAGAGTGGGCGCAAAATGCTCCCATGAATTATCTACATAAATGGTATTTGATTGAGGCAG
>CADCTM010000602.1 GCA_902805485.1 uncultured Coleofasciculus sp.
ATTTTCACGTCTCTGTACGAACCTAAACGAACTATTGATCTAGGCGAACGTGAAGTTCGTACAACTGTACTTCAGAAGGTTCCAGGGGCAAGTAAGAATTTTAGGCTAATGGCTCCATTTTATTTTTCAGCCTTTCGAGCCTTGGATCTACAAGACTACGATCTGATTATCAGCAGTACCACGGGCTTTGCTAAAGCTGTGCGAAAAAGACCAGGAGCTAAACATATTTGTTTCTGTCACAACGTTACTCGTTTTTTGTGGGATAGCAAAACATACATCCGAGAGTATGCAGCCTATCGCCGATTTTATCCGCTCCTTAAACCAATTTTTAAATGGATGCAAGAGTATGACTTAAAGTATGCTCAGGAACCTGATTATTACATTGCCAATTCTAGCATTGTCGCCCGTAGAATCAAGCAATATTACGGAAGATCCGACGAAAAAGTGAAGGTTATTAACTATCCAATTGATGATAGTAAATTTATTTTTTCAGAGAATAAAGAAGACTTCTATTTCGCATCAGCTCGGATGATTAGCTACAAGCGTATTGATGTGATTATTGAAGCATTTAATTGGCTGGGATGGCCGCTACTAATCACAGGTAATGGCCCAGAGCGAAAGCGTCTACAAGCCAAAGCTTTGAATAATATCAAATTTCTCGGTCATGTCAGCGATCAAGAACGCTGTCGTTTGATGGCAAAAGCACGGGGGGTAATCGTTGCAGCGTTGGAAGATTATGGATTAGTTCCAGTAGAAGCAAATGCCAGCGGAACGCCAGTTATTGCTTATGGTGCTGGGGGTGTATTAGATACTCAGATTCCGGGAAAAACGGGGGTATTTTTTAAACGGCAAACACCCGAAGCAATTCACTCGGCTTTACTTGAAGCCAGTAATATTACCTGGGACTACAAAAAAATTAGAGAGCATGCGCTCAGTCAGTTCTCAGAAGAAGTATTCTTTAGGCGAGTAGAGCAAGAAATTGATAAAGTTTGTCGTTCACATTGGTCGCAAACTCACTCAGATAGGGTGTTTCTAGTTCAGGGATAAAAAAATGGTTCAAAGCAATCTCAACACGATTCCTGAAACCGATCCAGGTTATGGGCAACTATTTGCAATCTTAATACGCCGACGTTATTGGATACTCAGTGTATTTTGTATTGTCTTAGCGCTTGCTACAGTCCAAGCGGCGAGAGAAAAACCGACTTACAAAAGCTCTTTACAACTGCTTGTCGAACCCAATTATCAAAGCAAAAACGCTCAAGGCGGACAAGGTGGGGATGAAAAGCAACTTGTCGATCCGACAATTCAAGTAGACAGTGCGACTCAGCTTAACGTGATGCAGAGTTCTAAGCTGCTCCAAAAAGCGATCGATTTAATGCGTCCTCAATACCCAGATCTCACTGTAAAAGGACTCAGATCATCGTTGACTGTTGCTCAATTGGAAGCTGGTAAGGGAGCTGAGACTAAGACGAAGATTTTTGAAGCAACTTATACCAGTAACGATGCGACGAAAACCCAAAAAGTATTAAAGGCATTACAGCAGGTTTATCAAGATTACAACCGAGACCAGCAGAAACAGCGTTTAGCAAAAGGTCTAGCGTTCATAGATAATGAGTTGCCAAATGTGCGTCAGAGTGTGGCTAAATCTGAGGCAGACTTAGAACAGTTTCGCAAAAACCAGAACCTGATTGATCCGGAGGAGCAGGCAAAAATTCTGAGTGAATCGCTCAATAACGTTACACAAGAACGACGGGCAAACCAAGCTCAATATCAGGACGCTCTGGCTCGTTATAGTACCCTAGAGCAGCAAGTAGCAAAATCGCCTACTGAGGCGATCGCTTCTTCACGTCTGAGTCAGTCTACCCGCTATCAACAATTACTGGGTGAAATCCAAAAAACCGAATTGGCGATCGCCAAAGAGCGGATGCGCTTCACCGACAACAACCCAGTTCTAGAAAAGCTTGTCTTCCAGCGACAAGAGCAACTTACCTTACTCGAAGAAGAAGGCCAAAGGTCTTTAGGAGGTGACTCTAGTCAATTGAACGGTTCTAGAGGGGGTCTTTTAGAAAAAGGACAGCTCGGTACAACTGACTTGGCACTAGTAAATCAGCTTCTGGAGGTGGAGAAAAACATCCTTGGGCTTAGGGCACGGGAGCAAATCCTAGCACAAAAAGAGCAACAGCTTCGTGCAGAACTCGCTCGCTTACCTGGCATTCTAGCTCAGTACAATCGCCTACAACCCGACGTAAAACTCAATCGCAACACCCTAGAGCAGCTAGAGAAAGCACGGCAAGAATTGAGCATAGAAATTGCTAGAGGCAGTTTTGATTGGGAAGTCGTCGAGGAACCTCAACCTGGAGAAAAAACGGGTCCCAAAAAGCTACAGAGCATCCTCCTCGGTGCCGTCGTTGGATTGATGCTGGGTGGACTTGCCGCTTTTATCCGCGAAATGACTGATGATTCAGTTCGGACTTCTGATGATTTGAAAAAGCAGGTGGCTTTACCTTTATTGGGAATGACTCCAGTATTACCAAAATCTCAGAAGCACTCGTCTGATCTTCATCTGCCTTTCGGCAAACAGCAGGTTCTCGAACCCGCATTCTCGCAACCGATTATTAAGTTACCTTTCGGTAAGCCGCAAGTTCTAGCACCTTGGACAATAGAAGTCATTCATTGGCCCCCGTCTTGGGAATCACTGGACTTAATTTATAAAAACATTCAACTGCTAAATGCGGTTTCGACGATCAAATCTTTGATGGTGACATCAGCACTGCCTGGTGAAGGAAAATCAACACTAGCATTAGGTTTGGCGATTAGTGCAGCGCGTCTACATCAACGAGTACTACTAATTGATGCCGATTTACGCAATCCAACCCTGCACGAAAAATTGAATCTTCCTAATGATTGTGGGCTTTCAACTCTACTCTCAAGCGATACCACTTTACCAATTCAACAAAGTTTTCACTCTTCCAGCTCATACATTGATGTTTTGACATCTGGTCCACTACCGCAAGACCCTGTTAATCTGTTGAGTTCTCCACGCATGGGGGAATTAATTGCAGGATTTGAAAAAACCTACGACTTGGTACTGCTAGATGCAACCCCAGTGATCGGGATGGTGGATGCGATGATTACGGCGTCATTCTGTCGGGGTGTGGTGCTGGTGGCAAGGATTGGACAGGTGACACGACATGAACTTACGGAGGCGACAACCATGCTGAAGAAGCTAAACATTCTTGGGGTTGTCGCCAATGGCGCTGGCAGTACAAATGGTTATGTACCCAAAGTAGCTTTAAAATGACTTCACTTGTGCGTGAATGAAGTCACTTTACGCTTTACGATGCCCGCAATCCCGTACTCCAACGCTCCAAATCACCCAAAGCGCGATCGCGATATACCCCATATCGCTCTTGCTTACTCTTAATCTTCTTGGGCAACGCGGGCATTATTCCAAAATTCGGGGGCATCGGTTGAAAATGCTTCGGTGATGCCGAACTAATAAACTCAAACAGTGCCCCGATCATGGTTACTGAAGGCACAGTAATCGCTTCTAACCCCAAAAACAACCTTGCTGCATTCGTCCCCGCTAGCCAGCCCCCAGCCGTCGCTGCCGTGTAACCTTCTGTACCCACCAATTGACCCGCAGCCAGTAACGTCGGGCGTTTCTTAAATTGCAGCGTTGGGTGCAATAATTCAGGCGCATTCAAAAACGTATTGCGGTGCATCACGCCCATCCGTACGAACTCCGCATTCTCCAATCCCGGAATCAGCCTAAACACCCGTTTCTGTTCGCCCCAGCGTAAATTTGTTTGAAATCCGACCAGATTCCACAACTGACCTGCCTTGTCTTCTTGGCGCAGTTGTACCACGGCATAAGGACGTTTTCCTTGATTTTCTGGGGCGCGAAAATCTCCCTGTCGGACATCAAAAAGTCCCACCGGTTTTAAGGGTCCGTAGCGCATTGTCTCTTCACCGCGCCGCGCCATTTCTTCAATGGGCAAGCAACCCTCAAAAAATTTGGCAGTTTCTTGCTCAAAATCCTTTAATTCAGCTTTTTCGGCGGCACAAAGTTCCTGCCAAAAGTGTAGATACTGCTCCCGGTTCATCGGACAATTGAGATAAGCTGCTTCCCCTTTGTCGTAGCGTGATGCCAAAAATGCAATATCCTGATTGATCGATTCCCCAACGACAATCGGACTTGCGGCATCAAAAAAACTCATGTATTCCATGCCTGTAAAGCGTTGCAGGTCTTCTGTTAATGCCGGACTCGTTAGGGGACCAGTGGTGAGAACCACAACACCATCCGGGGGAATTTTCGGCACTTCATCCCGACGCAACTCAATTAACGGATGACTCGCCAAAGTTTTGGTTAATTCTCGGCTAAATACGCCCCTGTCTACCGCGAGGGCGCCACCTGCGGGGACGGCGTGTTCATCAGCTTTTTGGATAATAATTGAGCCAAGACGTCGCAGTTCTTCATGTAATAAACCAGAAGCGCGATCGCTTGATTGTGCCCCAAAGGAATTACTACAGACTAATTCTGCCAGTTCAGGAGTGTGATGAGCCGGACTGGTTCGCACGGGGCGCATCTCATGCAAGACTACAGGCACACCCGCCTGAGCAATTTGCCACGCTGCTTCTGTACCAGCCAGTCCACCACCAATTACATGAATCACCTGTTTTTCCATTTTTAGGTACTAAGAAAGCGCAGAATTTTCGCAAAAATATCAACGACGAGTAACATCACTCCTCTTCATCAACCCAGCTTGGGTTAATTAAGGTAATGTCGAAGGGGTCAAGTGGACCACTCTTCTGTTCCTTCCGCTTCAGTAAATATTTTGCGCTCACCCCTGGACCAAACTCAACCTCGTCCTCATTTTTGAGCGTGTGTGCCTGAAGTTTTTGACCATTAATCAAAATTCCGTTGGCACTGAGTTGTCCTTTGAGATTACCATCGACAATTTCGTAATCATAGCTGCCATCTTCGTGTTCTCGGCGCACTAAAGTTGCATGGCGACGAGAAACAAACAGAGAGAACAGGCGGATATCCGATTCTGGATCTCTGCCTAGGGAATACACGTCTCCACCCAAAGGAAATTCTCTTGAGCCATTGTCATCTTCAACAATGAGGACATGAGCTTCTTGGGGTTCACAAAGCAGTGAAGGTTGTTTTTCCAAACCAATTGCCGCTAAATTCGATGTGGATTGATGAGATTGAGAGATTTGGGCATCAGGCATTTCAGGCATCCTTGGCTCTAGAGGGTACATCATGAAAGGGTAAGAAAGTTCGATTGATTAACCTTGCTCTGCGGGACAATATAGTTGATCGAGTCGCTGGCGGGATGAGCGCTCTGTCTAATGGTTAGAGAGAACTGCGTATCAGTTGAGTCAGTCATGAGTGTTGGGATTCTGGAAATTAAATCCGTAATTTTTGCCAGAGATTAGCTCAACTAAGCGGTAGGTGCGTTGACGTGCCATGTGATGATTGCGTCAATCACTTTTCGTGTCCCCTGATCATTGCCCAAAGGTTGATCGCCCTAGAGCCGTTTGTATCCTAGTTTAACTAGTCAACCCGGAAGCGTTCAAATATTTAATAAGCCAGTGATCCTGGCTGGTGCTGGTAAAACAATACTCACTAAAATTACTAAAGCCAGAATCCCCCAAAAATCTCGCCAGTTGTCAAGTTCTGAGACATCGTTAAGAGCGGGTTCATCTGCTACTGGCATGAATAATAAGATAATCGCCCAAAGTAGCAAATCCTTTTCTAGTAGAGCTAGTAGCAGCACCAATAACCGGGTAATTTGACCAATTGCCGCACCGGTTCTTTGACCAAACATCGCGTGGACAATATGACCGCCATCCAGTTGACCGACTGGGATTAGATTTAAAGCAGTCACGATCAGACCGACATAACCAGCAATGGCGACGGGATGAAGTTTAATCGCAGTTTGGGCTGTAAATTGACTGCCTAATGCCAACTTACCCAGGAGGGTGAGTAACAAAGAAAATCTCGGATTAAGAGATTCAAAATTAAATATCCTGGAAGCATCAGAAAGCGGCACGACATCGGAATGAGCAAGTCCCCAAATTAGGAACGGTAAAGTCACAATGAAACCTGCCAAGGGACCAGCTATGCCCACATCAAATAAGGCTTTACGATTGGGTATCGGCGATCGCATTTGAATAAATGCCCCAAATGTCCCCAAGAAAAAAGGTATGGGCATAAAGTAAGGTAGCGTTGTCCGCACCTTGTAGAATCTTGCCGCTAGATAATGACCTAGTTCATGAATGCTCAAAATTGTCATCAATGCTAGAGCATAAGGTAATCCTTGCAGTAGCACCGATGAGTCAGCTTCTAGTTGTTTGGGAGAAACTCCCCCCAACTGGGCACCAGCGACGGTGGTGGTAAATAAAGTAATTAACAGCAACCCCAAAGCTAAAACGGGACGGGTTACAGGTTCATTTGCACGTCCCTGTTTGGGTTGTGCTTGGGGATTAGGAACCAGAGCAAAGAACGGTGTACCGTTGAGGCTTTCTTGAAAGATTACAAAAAAGCGATCGCCAAATTCTGCCTCAATATTTTCCCGCACTGTCTTATACGCCGACTCTGGGTTAGTACGCAGTTTTCCACGACACAAAACCGCTTGCGGTCTGTACTCAACATTTTGGAGATAATAAACTCCCCAAGGAAAACAATTTCTTAGTTCTGTTTCTTCCTGTTTACTAATTGGACGCAGTGTTGATTCTTCTTTAACTACTGGAACCGTTGGATTTGTGATGCCTCCTTGGGTTGTCGCTTGGGTTTCCTTGGTTCCAGGTTCACTAAAATCTCGGCGTCCCCACTGAATCAACAACCAATACAGTAATGGACAAAGCACAAATGGACCCCACATCAGCGCTGGTGGCATTTGTTTAGTTTGACCATTCACTCCAATCCAAACACTCCAAATCAAAGCAGGTGTCATCATCACCAACCACAATAGCCAGACTGGGGTTTTCGTGATGCTGGCAACACTGCGCTTGACAATGAAGTAAGTGATCAGACCTAGTAAAATTATGAGCAACCAGCGTTCCATGATGTGTAAATAACAATTGGTTAAAGTCGAGATCTAAGATCGTTGGTCAGTATCGTTCGTCAAAAACTACAGGCATACAAGCATCGTGCAACCCGATTTTCCTCAACAGGGCAAACTTATTCCTCCTCAAAGTTCATCGTCGAACCAACGACCTGCTGCACTTAAACCACCACGCCTTGTCTTGGATAACATTTTTGCTTTTCCACCCAATCGAGAAACTTTGGGTGGCACAGCTTATCTTATTGTAGAAAATGCCGTCAACTTCCTGATTGATTGTCCGGCTTGGAATGACACTAATGAGCAATTTTTACGGGATAAAGGAGGAGTATCATTCCTTTTAATCACCCACAGAGGCGCTATGGCACGGGCGAGGGAAATTCAGGAAAGTACAGGGTGCCAAATCCTGATTCAAGAACAAGAAGCTTACCTACTGCCGGGGCTAGATGTTACTGGGTTTCAATACGATATCCTGACACCCTGTGGTGTTGCGATCTGGACGCCTGGTCATTCTCCTGGTTCTTCTTGTTTTTATTACAATAGTTTGGGTGGTGTTCTCTTTTCCGGGCGTCATTTATTGCCAAACCCCCAAGGGGAATTAGCGCCTTTACGGACATCAAAAACTTTTCACTGGCAACGTCAGATTCAAAGTGTCCAGAGTCTTATTGATCGCTTTACACCAACAACTCTTCAGTTTATTTGTCCCGGTGCGAATACTGGCTTTTTGCGGGGCAGAGGGGTTGTGGATCGGGCGTATGAACGATTAGCAGCGTTGGATTTAAAGGCACAGGCAAGTTAGTAGTTTTAAATATCTTGCACAGTGATGCGGTGAGAAAAGTTTAAATTGAGTGAGATGGGCGAGACTGCTCGGTCTCTTAATTAAGCTCATCTCTGTTGTATTAAAGGATAAGGCAAGTCGCGTCCACCGCACAAGAATCATCAAAGCACCATTTAAGTGGAGTGCGGCGACGGTAGGGCGCTCATTTGCTCTAGATCTAGCACTTTTGCTAACTCGTCTGCACTCATTAATTCTCGTTCTAGGACAATCTCTCGCAGGGATTTGCCAGTTTCCAGGGATTCTTTAGCAACAGCCGCAGCATTAAGATAGCCAATGTGCGGATTAAGGGCGGTAACTAGTGCCAGACTGCCTTCGGCATAGCTCAAACAGCGATCGCTATTGGCAGTTATTCCTTCAATACACTGTTTCGTTAGCGCTGATAGGGTGTTCCCTAAAATTTCAATGCTATGAATTAGGTTATAGGCAATCAGGGGCATCATCACGTTGAGTTCTAGTTGTCCTGCTTGGGCAGCTAAGGCGATCGCATTATCGTAACCCATTACCTGAAAGCAGACCATTGAGGTCATTTCTGCCATCACTGGATTATATTTACCCGGCATAATTGATGAACCTGGTTGCACAGGCGGCAGTTGAATTTCCTTAAAGCCAGTTTTTGGTCCCGAATCCATCAATCGTAAGTCGTGGGAAATTTTGGCGCAATCTTGGGCTAAATTCCGTAAACTACCCGAAACATTGACAAACGGCGCCATACTCTGCATTGCTGCCATTAAGTGAGGAGCAGGTTTCAACGGTTGACCGATCAGTTCTGCAAGAATTTGGGCAACACTGGAACAATACTGAGGGTGAGTGTTTAAACCTGTCCCGGCAGCACTCCCCCCTAAACCCAACAGCATCAAGTCTTCTGAGGCTCTCTCGATGCGATTTAGATGATCGCTGAGGATTTGTGCCCACGCCCGAAAACTTTCTCCTAATCGCACGGGTACCGCATCTTGGAGGTGGGTTCTACCGGATTTTACAATATCTTGAAATTCATCGGCTTTGTTATCCAGGGCTGTAATTGCATCGGCTAAAGCTGGGTAAAGGGTATGTTCCAATGCTAATAACCCACCAATACGGATCGCCGTGGGAATCACATCATTCGTGGACTGACCATAATTTACATGATCGTTTGGGCTGATGCGCTTGTAGTTTCCTTTTTCATCACCGAGGAGTTCTAAGGCGCGATTGCTGAGGACTTCGTTAATGTTCATGTGGTGCGAAGTCCCTGCTCCAGCTTGATAGATATCTACCACAAATTGGTCGCGGAATTTGCCATTAAGGACTTCATCGGCAGCTTGAATAATGGCGCGGCTGATATCTTGGGGAATGCAGCCAAGTTGACCATTTGCGATCGCTGTGGCTTTTTTAATTAGGACACAGGCGTCTACATAGGTTGGTAAAGGCTTGATGCCACTGATGGGAAAGTTCTCTATTGCCCGTAGTGTTTGAATGCCGTAGTAAGCTGACGCTGGGATTTGTCGTTCTCCCATTGAATCTCGTTCGATACGGTAAGGGAAGTCTGGTTTTTCAGTCATGTCTG
>CADCTM010000603.1 GCA_902805485.1 uncultured Coleofasciculus sp.
CTTGCCAAATCCAGAAGCCGGCAATCAATTCTTTGGTTTCTGTAAATGCTCCATCGGTGACACTACGATTTGTGCCGGAAAACTTCACCCGCACACCCTTGGAACTGGGATGCAGTCCTTCTCCAGCCAGCATAATTCCAGCATTGACCAAGTCTTCGTTGTATCTACCCATGTCAGTCAAAAGCTGTTCGCTGGGCATCACGCCCGCCTCCGAATCCTGGGTGGCTTTGACCATAACCATTACTTTCATTAGGATACTCCTGAGATTGATTGTTTCTGAATTGGTTTTCTTCGGAATTTGGAGCCTGTCCGCATCTATTTACCAGATGCCTGTATGAGTTCACCGATGTCGATCTTCTTCATTTGCAGCATGGCTGTCATAGCGCGTTGAGATTTTGTGGTATCGGCATCACTAAGCATCTCCAGCAGAATATTGGGGATAATTTGCCAGGAAACGCTGTATCGATCCTTGAGCCACCCGCACTGCTGCGCGGTTTCATCGCCACCCGCAGAGAGTTTCACCCAGTAGTTGTCTACTTCTTCTTGGGTCTGGCAAATGACTTGAAACGAAATGGCTTCGTTGAACTGGAACGCTCGCCCTCCGTTGAGGGCTGTAAATGGCTGTCCATTCAGTTCAAAGGCGACTGTCATAACGGTTCCGGCGGGTTTTCCATGAATTTCATGTCCGGCTTCGCCATAGCGAGTGATGTTAACAATCTGGGAATTGCTAAAAATCGCAATATAAAACTCAGCAGCCTCTTCCGCTTGATCGTCAAACCACAGACAGGGGGTGATCAGTTAGATATTTTGCATTGCATTTCTCCTAAGAATTCATAGGAAGTTCTGATAGTTGTGCTGATAGTTCAACAACGGGACGAATTTCGACCGTTCCTTTACGGGCAGATGGAATGCGTTCAGTGATCGCGATTGCCTCATCAAGATCCTTCGCATTCACCAGAAAGTAGCCGCCCAGTTGCTCGTAGGTTTCTGCGAAAGGACCATCGGTTAACAAGCATTTTCCATCCCGGATGCGCACACTGGTTGCTGTTGCGACCGAGTATAAGGGCGATGCATCGAGATATCGCCCCTCCGCTTGGAGTTGATAGGTCAGTTGAGTCGATTCTGCGTAGCAATCCTCTCGTTCTTGCTCAGTCCATGCAGCTTCATCACTGTAAATCAGTAGCATGTACTTCATAGTTTTCCTCCGGCTGTTTCGTGCTGTTACCTAATAGTCGAACGGTAAAGCCAAAGATCGACAGCGGCACAAAAATCTTTTCAACTTTTTTAGCCCAGTTCTTGCAGCCGCTTTTCGAGAAATCGCCGCTCTGGTTCTTGCCGTGCGATCGCCAATGCCTGTTGATAGGAAACTCGCGCTTCATCCGTTCTGCCCAACCGTCGGCACAAATCCGCCCGGGCTGCGTGGATCAAATGGTAACCCGATAAATTCCCCTGGGCCAAAATATCGTCAATCCGTTGTAATCCTGCCAATGCGCCATCCCGCATCGCCACTGCAACGGCTCGATTCAATTCAATCACTGGGGAAGGTTCCACTTGCACCAACACATCATATAAAGCGACAATTTGGGCCCAGTTTGTATCTACTGCACTTGCCGCTTCCGCATGGACGGCGGCGATCGCTGCTTGAATGGTATGCACCCCAAATTGTTGGGCTGATAGCGCTTGCTCAACCAATCCTTTACCTTCTGCAATCTGCGCTCGATTCCATAAGGAACGATCCTGATCTTCTAATAGGATCAGATCGCCATTTGGGGACGATCGCGCCCTCCGTCGAGACTCCTGCAACAACATGAGTGCCAGTAATCCTATGACTTCTGGATCGGGTAATAGATCTAACAATAAACGCCCCAAGC
>CADCTM010000604.1 GCA_902805485.1 uncultured Coleofasciculus sp.
ATCTCCGATGAACTGAAGCCGTTAGCATTCTTAAGCATTGAAGATGCCCTCCAAAGCTGGTCTTTACATGACTCAGTAATCCACGACGATGAAGGAGAAAATCGAGATGCACGTATCTTACCAGGCTATCTAGCCCATCGGCTTTGGTTTCCCTTTGCTGAAGTAAATGGGGGTTTAACATCAGTACGATATGATGCCGATCCATCACCGGCTGGAAAATATGGACAGATTATTGTCTATCAACACGATCCCGATGCCATTTACTATGTAGCTGAGAGTTTTATTAATTTTTTCAAACGCTCAAACGATTTGTTGGCATCCAAATTTAATGAGCTTCATCTTCTTTATTAACCCAGTATTCAATCAACTTGTAAGGATTACGACTTTTTAACGATGATGGAAACAATAAACGCTACTGAATCCAAACCCCGCGATGTCCAAGTTTTGCCAATTGGTGCCGAGACAACTTTAATGCGATCGCGTACTTGGGACAGACTGCGGTTTGAAATCGAATACGCCCTTCAGCGCGGGACAACGGCTAATTCTTATCTGATTCAAGCCGATAAAATTGCTTTAATTGACCCGCCTGGTGAATCGTTTACGGAAAGTTTTTTAGCGGCATTAAAACAACGCCTCGACTTAAAAAAGCTTGATTATGTAATTTTGGGGCATATCAATCCAAATCGCTTAGTAACTCTCAATGCTTTACTAAAGCTTGCTCCTCAAATTACGATTATTTGCTCAAATCCCGGAGCAAAATCCTTACGCAGTTTATTTGAAAGTACTTACCCGGAAACCCTGCAACAACAAGCTTTAGAAATAGCCGTAATGCGAGGTGAAGAAACCCTCGATTTAGGTCAAGGACATCACCTACAATTTATCCCAACTCCTAGTCCGCGCTGGTCGGATGCACTTTGTACCTACGATCCGCAAACGTCGATTCTTTTTACTGATAAATTTTTTGGCGCCCATGTTTGTAGCGATCAAGTTTTAGATGAAGGTTGGACAACAATTGGTGAAGACCGACGCTACTATTTTGACTGTTTGATGGCACCTCATGCACGAGCTGTGGAAACGGCGCTGGATAAACTGACAGACTTTCCAACGCGCTTGTACGCCACTGGTCATGGGCCTTTGGTACGTTATAGCTTAATTGAGATTACACAGTCTTATCGTCACTGGTGCGAGCAACAAAAAAGCCAGGAAACCAGCGTTGCTTTAATTTATGCTTCGGCATATGGCAATACCGCAACATTAGCGCAAGCGATCGCACGGGGGATCACAAAAGCTGATGTTGCTGTTGAATCAATTAATTGTGAAGTGGCGACACCAGAAGAAATTCGAGAAGCAATTGAGAAATCTGCTGGGTTTATTATGGGTTCTCCCACCCTTGGCGGTCATGCTCCGACGCCTGTACAAACTGCCCTCGGTTTAGTATTGTCTACCGCAACGAAAACTAAGCTGGCGGGAGTTTTTGGTTCCTATGGTTGGAGTGGGGAAGCGATCGATTTAATTGAAAGTAAATTCCGCGATGCAGGTTATAAATTTGGCTTTGAGACGATTCGGGTTAAATTTAAACCGACCGATGTCACCCTCAAATATTGTGAAGAAGCAGGCACTGATTTTGCCCAAGCGTTGAAGAAAGCGAAAAGAGCAAGGACATCCAGGCAACCTGTCGGTGACTCCCAAGCGGCGCGTACTGAGCAAGCTGTCGGACGTTTGATTGGCTCTTTGTGTATTGTGACGGCGAAACAAGGCGAACTCAAGAGTGCGATGCTGGCTGACTGGGTTTCTCAAGCCACCTTTACGCCTCCAGGTCTGACTATTGCGGTGGCTAAAGACCGGGCAATTGAATCGCTAATGCACAGTGGCGATAAATTTGTCTTAAATATTCTAGAGGAAGGCAAGCATCTCGGCTTGATGAAGCATTTCCTCAAACCCTTTGGTCCTGGCGAAGACCGCTTTGCTGGGGTAGATACTCAAGAGACAAATAATGGTTGTCCGATTTTGAGTGATTCTCTGGCATATCTAGAATGCACGGTTGAAAATCGCCTGGAATGTGGCGACCACTGGCTTGTTTATGGGGTTGTCAAAAATGGCAAGGTCTTACACGCCGAAGGAGTAACGGCTATCCACCACCGCAAGTCAGGCACTCATTACTAGATTAGCGATCGCCTAATATCTCCCATTAGATAGATCTAAATACCGTCAAATTAACTCATAAAGAGTGAAGTTTCCCAATTCTATCTGTATATCGCCATTTTGGCTGTGGCTCCTTAGGCGTGGAGTTTGGGAAACATAATTTGGCTAGGTTAAGCTTTAGTTAACAACAGCTCAAGAAAATGTTAATGTTAATATTAAACATCAACCAGATCAGGAGGTAGTTATGGCAGATTCAGCTCAAGTGAGCAAGAACAGCTTTCTCTATCCTCATAGCCGCTACCGTGGACAATTTACGCCGCAGAATCTCGCTTTTGATGCCAATTTGCAAGAATTTGCACAGCGAGTTTCTTACATCTCAGGTTTAGAGACAGGAGGCAAGCTCTCCCCAGAGCAGGCGTATGAACAGGTAAAATCCCTATGGAAGCAGTTGAAGAAGAGTAAGAAGGCAATGGACATTGGCATTGAGCCACCAGAAACCAAGTAGTTCCTCACACTCATTGGTATCTTGACTAAGGTTTTGGTAATTGAAGATGAAGAACTGCTGCGTGAGAGTATCCTAGATATCCTCAAAACTGGTGGGTTTACTGCTGTTAGTGCCGAAAATGGTCGTAAGGGGCTAGATTTAGCGAGCGAGTTTGTTCCTGAGCTAATTTTGTGTGATGTCAGGATGCCAGAACTTGATGGCTACGAGGTGCTTAAAGCCTTGCGTCAAGACCCGGTATTGGAAAATATACTCTTGATCTTTCTGACGGCGGAAACTCAGCAAAATGTCCAACGTCAAGGGGAAATCTTGGGTGCGAATGCTTATCTTATAAAACCATTTACAAAAGCTCAACTTCTAGAAGTGATAAACCAAGTGATTCGCGATCGCTAATGGCGTTTATCCTTAAAAAATAAGCAGATCTGGACTCGGCGAATGTTTAATTTCGATCTGGGGAGCGCTGGCAATTGTCTTTCTTAAGCTTTCTCAAACGACGGCTTGTTACGCATTGGCGCTCTTTGTTAGTTCTATTGTTAGGAGTGTTTATACCTTTGCAAGTCTTCGGTATGCTTGCCGAGGATGTTTGGGAGAACGAAGGCGGTTTTCCCTGGGATGTACCGATTTTGTTGTCAATTCATGCAACATCGCAGCAACAACTGGATGTTTTTGCGTCCCTACTCACGAAGTTGGGAGTATTTTGGGGCGTGTTTCCCGTGGCGACAGTGATCGCGTTAGTATTGCTAGTCCAACGAAAATGGCGATCGCTTGCTTATTTAATTCCCACTCTTTTGGGAAGCATCGTAATTAATCGCACAGCCAAAGTCTTACTGCATCGAGTCCGCCCCCACCTGTGGGAGTCACCCGCCCCAGAACTAGATTATGGATTCCCAAGCGGTCATGCTATGTCCAGCATGACACTGGTCGCTGCTTTAGTTATTTTAACTTGGGGCACACGCTGGCTTTGGCTAGTTGTAATTCTTGGAGGCTTATTTGTAGTGGCGATTGGCTGGACGCGCCTCTATCTTGGAGTTCACTATCCTAGTGACATTTTAGCAGGCTGGATGGCGTCTATCGCTTGGGCTGTTGGCGTAAGTTTGCTGATCCGACCTCATGCAACCCGACGGGCGAATGTGAGTGAAGGAGAACCTCCAACATCAACCCCAGCTCAACACTGATTGCACCCTACGACCCGATAAGAACTGAGGGAATTAATACGCGAGCGGATAACCATCCCAAGCCTAAACCGGACAAAGACATAAAAGCCAAAATTGCAAAAGTATGCAACTTACTAAAAGACAGAAGTAATTCATTGCTTGCATCAGATACAGCTCCCGAAACAGAACCCGCAACAACGCCAGTCAACGTCCAAGCCCAAATTACAACGCCCAGCTTAACCCCAAACACAGCCCCTAAAATAATTCCCGCCACTGCCCAAGCCAGACTTCCAAGGAAAACCCCACCTAAAGCCTCAAAGACAAACCAAGCCCAAGTCCAAGCCCACGCCCAAGCCACCACTACAGCGACAGTCCCAAACTGACCCGCCTTCACTGCCATCGCCACACTGCCAGCGACTGCCCCGAACGCAAACCAATTGACTGCCCCAGTAACCGCAAAAACCACAAGCACAGGCACAGCACCAAACTGCGTGCCAGCAAAGGCAAAAGCTATACGTCTCGAAACACCCCAAAACACAAACCAAGCGACAACTCCAGTGAATGCCCCAGCCAAAACTCCCAATCCGGATATTGCCATAACCACGAAAAAAGCCCAAGCACCAATCCAGGCTAAAGGCATAAATGCCGACCAAACCTCAAACCAAGCCATTGGTATAACTTTAAGCAAAACCCTACCGCCAGCCCCAGTTAAGACAAAAGCGAAGGCAAAAGACACAGCCCAAAGAGGAGAATAGATAAGAAAAAAGCCAACCACTGTATGTCCTAAGAAGCAAGTAATTAATTCGCCCTCAGGAATTGTTCTGCATTTCATAACTAGCGGCGTTAACTATCTGTACAGCAAAGAAATTGAATAATTAAAGCCTCAATTACTAATACACATTATGGACAATCTCGATTAGAAATTTCTCCATCAGGCATCGTGGTTTGACAGATTAGGGTACTTCTCAAGTTGACACCCTTTAGATTAGCACCGCTCAAATTAGCCCCACTCAAATTGGCACTCCTTAAATTGGCACAGCATAAGTTTGCACCCGTGAGATCAGCACTCCTCAAATTAGCGTGAAACAGATTTGCGCCAGTCAAGTCCGCATCTCTCAGGTAAGCTTCATAGAGATCGGCGTGTTCTAGGAGTGCCGCACTCAGATAAGCATGATACAAGTCAGTATGTCTCAGAAGTGCGCCGCTTAAATTTGAGTGATACAGGTCAGCACCACTGAGAATAGCCCCACTGAGAAGCGCCCCCGTAAGAATTGTTCCTGTGAGAATTGCTCGTCTGAGGTTGGCTTCACTTAAAATCGCTTCATTGAGCAGCGCACGGCTCAGGATGGCGTCACTGAGGATGGCTTTACTGAGGATGGCTCTATCCAGTCTTGCCTCGCTCAGGTTGGCATTACTCAAAATCGCTCTACTTAGTTTGGCGTCAAACAGGTTAGCACCGCTTAGGTCAACATTACTGAGGTTGATACCACTCAAGTTAATCCCTTGCAATTTTGGGAAATAGAAAAATCGCTCTCCTGCTGCATAACGTTCCAGAAGTTCGTTAGCATCCATATTTGTCTATTGGGAAGTTGGCTCTAACTAAGTTTGCCGAAAACGAACCTCTGCACGCTCCTGATGTCAACCTTTTGGCTATGCCGTCAACTGCCAACTACACGATGGTACTTGAATTGAGCGACTACAAGTCAAACACCTTCTCCTCACCATACATAAATTTAAAGACGCCAGAGAGACGCCAGAGAATACCCAACGACGAGAATTCGTGGCGTTGCGCGTATTGACGCCCACAAGGCAGAGAATGGTTTTGATTCAGGCAATCGGTCTATAGGCGATCGCTAATCTTCCATTTCCTGATCAGGATTTTTCCCCATTATTGGCGGGTTTTGAGTTTCATCTTGAGCCACCAACGACAGCATATAAGCCTTTGCAGGCTTCGGTAGTGCTTCGAGAATCTTCTCGACACTATCAATTCTGAGATTCCCCCCATTCTGAAAAGTGCTTATTTGCTTTGGAGTCAACCCAGACCGCCTTGCAAGGCTTATACCTTTAAGTCTGAAGCGAAATATTGTTTCTCTGAAAGCTTCAGAAAATCGCATTAACTTGATATTTATATCACTTTCATACCATTTTTACTGGTTTTATAACATTTCCACTGAGCGGTTGTTTTACTTATTCACTATGAATAGTTAGTATTTACTTTTTATAGTAAGAACGTATAATAAAAGATAGTTTGTTCAAAGACGCGCGTCCAACATCAAATTGACTGTTCTGAAATGCGATCGCATAAACCATGCTGACCGCAAAACCCGCACGAGTATTGTTCAAATTGCCAAGTCTAGGAGTGTATGAGTTACTTAACGCGGCTGAGTCCTTGGTGCATCGTTCGCCAACTGCCGAACCTAAAATCGCCCACAGTCGCGCCGTTTCGTCGCCGTAATGACGCCGAGGCACATCTGCAAATTCTCCAGCGCCTCATGCAAGCTTTTTGATTGTTTTTGAATGTCGAACCCCAGGACTAGCACCATGACAGCCTTATATCGCCGGATTAAACCTTATTCCTTTCCAATTACCATCGACTTAATTGCCCGACTATTGCGAATTCCCAAATCGTTAATTGTCCGAGCCGAATGTTGGGCATATGTTTTATTTGTCCACCGCCACGACAAAGGAGGACAATTCATCAGTTACCGTAAACTCGCCCAATGGCTTGAATCAATCGTTCAGTTAATTCAAGAAACGACAACTTTCGATGACTTATGGCAGTTAGGACTATGGATTAAACAAGAAAGTGAAAAGTTTGACTATACCAAGCTGGTACTGGAATATCTGCGAGACATTTGGGCGAAACATCGAGACTACCTCAGAAGAATCCCAGAGCCAGGAAGTGCCTGATATCAAGCTCGTACAGATTAAACCAAACCACCAATTCCTACAAGTTCGTGAAAACCGACACCATCTTCTATCGCCTGTTTCAAACCTTCCCCAGCATCTTCTTTGAACTGATCAATCATCCTCCCGAAGAAGCTGCCACTTATCAATTTGCATCTGTTGAAATCAAACAACTAGCATTCAGAATTGATGGAGTATTTCTGCCATCACTGGAAACAGCGCATCAACCCATTTACTTTTTAGAAGTTCAATTTCAACCTGATCCTAAATTTTACTCACGATTCTTTGCAGAAATTTTCCTCTACCTCGATAAAACCGAACTAAAAAATGATTGGCGAGGGGTTGTGGTTTATCCAACCCGAAGTATAGAACCAGCAGAAACGAAGCGGTATCAGGAAATACTTGATTCTGGGCGAGTCAGCCGAATTTATCTCGATGAGTTAGGCAATGCCACACAACCATCAATTGGCGTCGAAACCGTTAAATTAGTCATTGAGCCAGAAGCAAGCGCTGGAATACGAGCCAGAGAATTAATCGACCAGGTAAGGCAGGAGATAATCGATGAAAAAGCCAAGCAAGAATTAATACAATTGATAGAAACAATCTTGGTCTACAAGCTACCCAATAAAAGCCGAGAGGAGATAGAACAAATGTTAGGTCTAAGTGAGTTAAAGCAAACGAGAGTGTATCAAGAAGCCAAGCTTGAAGGCAAGTTAGAAGGCAAGTTAGAAGGCAAGTTAGAAGGCAAGCTTGAAACAGTCCCTTATCTGTTGTCATTAGGGGCAAGCGTGGAGCAGATTGCTGAGGCATTAGGTTTAGACCTGGAATCTGTGCGGCAAGCGGCTCAACAGCAGCAGTCCTCCGATTGAGACTTCCAGACGAAAAGCCAAATTACCTCTAACGGTTTCCAACCCGAAATCAAAAAATTAGCAGAACCAAATTTGCGGTTAAATTTTGTTACGATTAACTCGGATATTAAACCATCTGCGATCCTAAGCTCGTAGTAAGTTTTCATCTTCCCTTCATCTGCCTTGGAGACCCTGTAATGCTGCGACTCGAACATATCAGTAAAATTTACCCCACGGGTGAAATCCTCAAGGATGTCAACTGGGAAGTGAAGCCTGGGGATCGCATTGGTCTTGTGGGCGTCAATGGTGCCGGAAAATCGACCCAACTGAAGATTATTGCCGGGGAGATAGAACCGACGGCTGGAGAAGTGATTCGTCCAGCTAGCTTGCATATCGCCTACCTTACCCAAGAATTTGAAGTAGATCCTACCCGCACCGTTAGGGAAGAATTTTGGACAGTCTTTAGAGAAGCAAACGATGTGCAGCACGGGCTGACACAGGTGCAGCGAGACATGGAAACGGCTAACCCAGAGGAATTAGACCGCCTGATCAATAAGCTAGACCGACTACAGCGGCAATTTGAAGCCTTAGACGGCTACGGCTTGGAGGCACAGATCGAGAAGATTTTACCAGAGATGGGATTTCAGGCAGAAGATGGCGATCGCCTTGTGAGTGCCTTTAGTGGCGGCTGGCAAATGCGGATGAGTTTAGGCAAAATCTTACTGCAAAAACCCGATTTATTACTCCTGGACGAGCCAACAAACCATCTAGATTTAGAAACTATCGAGTGGTTAGAAATATACCTAAAAGGATTAAAAAATCCGATGGTAATTGTTTCCCATGACCGAGAATTTCTTGACCGCCTTTGTACCCAAATTGTCGAAACGGAACGAGGAGTTTCTACCACATATTTAGGTAACTATTCAGCTTATCTGCAACAAAAAGCCGAAATGCAGGAAGCTCAAATGAGTGCCTACGAACGCCAGCAAAAGGAAATAGAAAAACAGCAAACCTTTGTAGACCGCTTCCGGGCAAGTGCAACTCGCAGTACTCAAGCAAAAAGCCGCGAGAAACAATTAGATAAAGTCGAGCGAATTGAAGCGCCAACAGGTGGGCTAAGAACCCTCCATTTTCGCTTTCCCCCAGCGCCTCGGAGTGGTCGTGAAGTGGTAGAAATTAAAGACTTGGTTCATGCCTACGATGACAAGATTTTGTTTTTGGGAGCAAATTTACTAATTGAAAGAGGCGATCGCGTTGCCTTCCTAGGTCCTAATGGGGCTGGAAAATCCACACTCCTGCACTTAATGATGGGTATGGAAAAGCCTACCGAAGGCACTGTTGAATTAGGCAGTCACAATGTTCTTCCGGGCTACTTCGAGCAGAATCAGGCAGAAGCTTTGGATTTAAACCGAACAGTCATGGAAACAATTCATGATGAAGTTCCTGACTGGAAAAACGAAGAAGTCCGCACTTTATTAGGACGGTTTTTGTTTAGTGGGGAGACGGTTTATAAAAAAGTTGAATCCTTGAGTGGAGGTGAAAAAGCGCGTCTGGCATTGGCAAAGATGCTGTTACGTCCAGCTAATTTACTAATTTTGGATGAGCCAACAAATCACTTAGATATTCCCGCTAAAGAAATGCTGGAAGAATCGATTCAAAATTATGACGGTACAGTAATTATTGTCTCCCACGACCGTTATTTTATTTCTCAGGTTGCTAATAAGATTGTGGAAATTCGGGATGGGGAATTTCGCACTTATTTAGGAGATTATCATTACTATTTGGATAAAATCGCCGAAGAAAAAGAGCAGGCAAGGTTAGCAAAGATTATGGGAGAGAAGGCGATGAAGAAAGCAGAAAAAGCAGCGAAGAAAGCGGAAAGCAA
>CADCTM010000605.1 GCA_902805485.1 uncultured Coleofasciculus sp.
TAATGGGTGCGCTGGACTATCCCACAAGGCGAAGAAGAGCTATTAAACTGAATTAATACCGAATACGCGGGTCAATCAAAGCATTAATAATATCGATCACAATACTGGCAAGAACAACAATTGCCGCAAAAAACACCATAATTCCCTGTACCGTAGGATAATCTCGCAGCGAAATCGCTTGATACAATCGATTTGCTAATCCTGGCCAAGAAAACGTCACCTCTGTTAAAACCGCACCACCCAGCAACGAGGCAAAGGTTAATCCTAATATTGTAATCACAGGAATCATCGCATTTTTTAGGGCATGACTCACCAAAATCTTCCCTTCCTGAATCCCTCTAGCACGTGCCGCTTCCACATAATCAGCTTGCAATGTTTCCTTGAGATTCACTCGAACAATACGTTCAAAGATCCCACTTAAAAGTATGCCCAACGTCAAACTCGGAAGTGTGAGATAGTGCAGCGCTGCCAAAAAACTATTAACATCACCACTCAACAAACTATCAATTGTGTAAAGTCCAGTCGGACCAACAGGCACTGGTAAAGAACTCGGAAAACGCCCCGCAATTGGAAACCATTGCAACTGTACAGAAAAGATTAATTGCACAATCATTCCCGCCCAATAAATTGGCAGTGCATAAGTAATAATCCCAAAAAGCCGTCCCGCCAAATCCCAACCTGTACCACGACTTGAGGCGGAAAGCATACCCGCACTAACGCCAACAATCAATGCAACAATCATACTAGTAGCGGCAACTTCAACTGTTGCGGGAAAGTATTGTTGAATCACCTGCCAAACATCTTGACCTTGGTCAGTTATTGAACTTCCTAAATCTCCGCGTAGTAAGTTTCCTAAATAGGTCAAGTATTGTAATGGCAATGATTTATTTAATCCTAACCGTTCGCGATATTGCTCTTTAACTTCAGCGGGGGCGCGATTACCAAGAATTGCATCTACCGGATCTCCTGGTGTAGCGCGTAGTAGCAGAAAAACGATTGTGACAATTGTTAATAACATCAATGGCGCTAATAGTAAACGCACCATGATGTAATACTGTAAAGCACGGGAACGGGACATAATTTGTGTTTTGTTGTTATTTGCAAGTTGGGTTTAATACCGTGAAACCAAACATTTTTTCAGGATAGGCAATGTCGGATTTCATACTTAAACCCAACCTACAGTTTAGGATTTACTAACTTCCCATAATTTGGGACCAAGAACGGGGTTAAGTTTTACATCCTTGACAGATTGTTGACTAAAGGCGTAGTCTTTTTTCAGCCACAAAGGAATCATTGGCACATCTTTGACAACAAGGTCTTGAATTTCCGCAAAGATTTTCTTACGTGCTTCCGGATTCTTTTCTTTGCGTTGCGACTCAATCAATTTATTCATTTGTTCGCTGTAATAAAAAGAACCTTGACTTTGACTCGCCCCTTGTTCACAACCTTTTTCTGCTGACCCTTTGCTACAACTTAAAAAGGGCTGAATATAGTTATCGGCATCGCCAAAATCTGGAGTCCAAGCGACTAAATAACTCGGATAAAGTCCTTTTTCAACATTGGCAAAGAGTGTTGTTGTCTCCACGGCTTTCGGGATAATTTGCATCATGCCGTCGAGTTTTTGGGCAGCATATTCTTTGATAGTAGCAACAATTTGTGACCGTTCGGCGGAATTTGAAGAGTAATAAATATCCAATTCAAACGGTTTTGTTTTAGAGAATCCTGCCTTAGTTAAGAGTTGTTTGGCTTTCTCAACATTCCCGTCTCCATAGGTATCTTTGAATACTGGTTTATAAGTGTCAAATTTGGTCGGAATCAGGCTGTATGCTGGTTCAGCTTGCCCTCGATAAACCCGCTGAGTGAGCA
>CADCTM010000606.1 GCA_902805485.1 uncultured Coleofasciculus sp.
TTGGAAATTATGTCAGCCTTAATGACTATACTTACATTTCCTCTCTATACGACATAGAAATTGGTGACCATACCAGAATCGGAGAGTTCGTTTCTATTCGTGATAATGATCATGTTTTTGCTGATCCTGATGTTCCGATTTGTCTTCAAGGCTTTCAAGGTAAAAAAATTAAAATTGGCTCTGATGTGTGGGTTGGTAGAGGTGTTTTTATTAGCAAAGGCGTTGAAATTGGTAACGGTGCAGTTATCGGAGCAAATAGTGTAGTAACAAAGTCGATTCCACCTTTTGCCGTAGCTGTTGGTTCGCCTGCAAAGGTAATTAAGTATCGTCAGCCAAAAGAAATGAATACGTCTATTTAGATAATAGCTTTTTATACCTAACATGAAGATTTTAATTGTTATTCCTGCGCTTGGAAGCGTATATGGAGGACCCTCCAAAAGCGTTGTTGAACTAGCACAAGCACTTGGTAGCCTTAACATTAATGTTGACCTCGTAACCACCAATGCTAACGGTGCAACTAAGCTGGAGGTTCCGCTTCAAACTTGGATAACTGAAAAATATTATCGAATTCAATACTTTCCTTATTGGGGACCGGGTGATTACAAAATAAGTTTTTGTTTAACCCAATGGTTATTTTGTCATGTAACAGACTATGACTTAGTTCACACTAATGCTATTTTTTCCTACGCTGTTTTGCCTGCCTATTGGGCTTGTCAACAGCAGCGAGTGCCTTACGTCATTGCTCCTCGCGGGATGCTAGAGCCTTGGGCGCTATCCTACAAAGCTTGGAAGAAACGCTTCTACTACACTTTTCTTGAAAAGCCCGCTCTCCAGCATGCAAGTGCTGTCCAAATGCTGGCATCTACTGAGGCAGAGCGTACTAAACCTCTTAATCTCAATGCTCCCCTTATCATTGTACCTAATGGGATTCATATTCAAGATTTTGAATTCCTGGTAGAGCCAGAGCTTTTCTATCAAAAATTTCCCGCAACTCGCAATAAAACGCTGATTTTGTTTCTGGGTAGAGTTGATCCCAAAAAAGGACTTGACTTGCTTGCTGTTGCTTTCGCAAAAGTACACGCTCAGTTCTCTCAGACACATTTAATTGTTGCCGGACCAGACAACATTGGTTTTCTGCCAACTGCTCAAGGTTACTTTACTCAGTCAGGATGCCTCAATGCTGTTACCTTCACTGGTATGCTCACTGGTTCACTCAAATATGCTGCTCTTGCTGCCGTCACTGTCTATGTTGCTCCTTCCTATTCTGAAGGGTTCAGTATGTCGGTCTTAGAAGGTATGGCATCAGGCTTGCCTTGTGTAATCACCAGTGGCTGTAATTTCCCTGAAGCGGCAGAAGCTGCTTATGTCGTTAATATCGATGCTGATGAAATTGCCGACGCTTTAATTCAGTGCCTGAAGCATCCTCAGCGAGCCAAAGCAATAGGCGATCGCGCTCGTCAGCTAATCTTTGAAAAATACACTTGGGATCGTATCGCCTCAACCTTAATTGAGGTATACACAGCCATTCTCAAGAAACAGTCTATTCCTGCCCTTTATTAGTTGAGTTTCTCACAAGTACTCTTGATCTTGGCTACAAGCAAACTTTTTCTTTGAGCCTTTATTTATAGCTAAGTAAACAAAATGCGAACAATTAGCCATTGGACACCAAGATATATTGCCAACCGAGTTGCAGTGGGTATCTACGAAAAACAACATCCAGACCATCCCTGGCTTACTCATTCTGCAATATCCCTACTCTCAACTTACCTAAAAAAAAGTGATATTGGCCTGGAATGGGGTTCTGGGCGCAGTACAGTCTGGTTTGCTGCCAGGCTTAAGCAGCTAGTAAGTGTAGAAGACAATC
>CADCTM010000607.1 GCA_902805485.1 uncultured Coleofasciculus sp.
GGAAGTGATGCACGAGCGCAATGCTCACAACTTCCCTCTTGATTTGGCTGCGGGTGAGGCGACTCCGGTTGCTCTTACTGCTCCTGTTATCAATGGCTAGGTTTTAGCTCACAATTAAAAAAAGGCGTCTCCGCGAGGGGGCGCTTTTTTGTGGGGATTTATCTTAATAATCAGCTCTGCCCCAGCTTGCCTTTCTAAAGGAGGAGCAATAAAAGTATTTAGGCAGGCATTTTTAAAATCGGCATAATATTAACTCAAACTATTAAAAAATAAACTTTAGCTTCTAACAGAAATTAGTTGTTTTAAAGGTTAGCTATTAGCTAAGGTAAACCAAAAGGTTGTTCCTTCTCCCAAGCAACTTTTGACGCCAATTTCACCGCCATGAGCGGTAATAATTTGACGGCAGAGATATAGTCCCAAACCTAATCCAGTGTAAGGACGATGCCCCTGAGTTCGTTTTGGCTCTTGACCTCTAAAATAAAGTTGGAAAAGGCGATGCTCCGTGGAAGCGGCTTCACTATTACACATTTCTTGGCTCATCCCAACACCGTTATCAGTAACAGTACAAGAAATTGTGCCATCTATAATCTGAGCATTTAGGGTAATCTCGATTCCTGGTGGATTATGGTTAAAAGCATTACTAATCAGGTTTTCAAACACTCGTCTAAGTTGCGTTGAATCGGCACTAATTACTGGCAAGTTCGCTGGAACGCGATTAATTATTGTCGCTTGATTTTTGACAACTAATGGTTCAAAGTCTTCAACTAAAAATTGCACAAGTTCAGTCAGTTGTACAGGTTCTCGCTGAAGTAAAATCCCTCCTACTTCGCTGGCATGGACTTCTAAAAGTGAGTTAATCAAGCGCAATTGGCGATCGCTACTTTGCATCATTCGCTCTAGAATTGAGCGAGAAACCGGGATTGCTGTTTGTTCTTGATTACTGCTCACCGCTTGTTGCGGATTAAGTAAGTTTTTTAGCACCATTAACCAACCCAAAACAGGCGTCCGTAAGTCGTGGGAAACAGCGTGTAAAAAGATGTCCTTGAGTCGGTTTAATTCTTGAAGTTCAGTGTATTTTTGCGCCAGTTGTTGAGTACGTTCTTCGACCTGACGTTCTAAGTTAGCATTGAGGTCTTGTACCTGTTTGTAGAGTTGAGCTTGCTGAAGTGCGATCGCCACTTGCGTTGCCAACGCGATCACTAAATCAACTTCAAACGGTTGCCATTGACGAATGTTATCGCATTGGTGAACAACCAAATTACCAAATAACTGCTCGTTGAGCATAATCGGCACAGCCATGCAAGCTTTGACATTATATTGAGCAAAATACTGCGTCCGCAGGGGAGAAATTTCGGCAGTAGCTGTATCATCGATTACCTGAACATTACCCGTTTGAAAAAGCGCTCTCAGTTCATTAATAAAAGTCGAGTTGCATTGTAATAATCCTAAAACTGAGCCACAATTAGGAGCAGCAGATTCAGCAGCAACATTACTTTGCAACTGTTGATCAAGGCAAGTAATAAAAACGCGATCGCACTCCAAAAATTGCCGAACTTCCGCAACAGTTGTCTGAAGAATTTGTTCAAGATCAAGAGAACGTCGAATCCTCAGAGCAATCTGTGCTAAAAGGCGGTCTCGTTCAGCATTGAGCAAGCGATCTTCCTCGGCACGCTTACGCTCAGTAAGATCGCGCACAATTGCCAAAACCTCATCCTCTCCGCAAACCACAAGCCGTGCCTCCCAGTAACGTAGGTTCCCCTGAATAGGCAGCTCGTAGTCCAAAGTTTGTGTCACACCCGTCGCTAAAGCCTGATCCATATGCTGCAAAAATAATTGAGTGATCGCTTCTGGAAGCACATCTTGAAGCTTTTTCCCTAGCAGTTCACTCGCCGGTGCCAGCAAATCACTCAGCGTTTCCGCATGGCAGTCCAAATAAGTTCCATCTCGACTAAAGCGAAAAATTAAATCCGGAATTGCATGGAGAAACGCACGATTTCTCGCCTCACTTTGACGCAAAGCATCTTCCGCCTGCTTGCGAGCCGTAATATCACGCATCCCCACTACCCGCGCTTTTTGTCCTTTATAAGTAATGCTTTTCCCAGAAACCTCCCCGATAAACGTCGTACCATCTTTCTTTAACCCAACCGCTTCAAAGGGCTGGTCCGACGGCATTTGTACCCTCATTTGAATCAAATCTCGCGAACAAGGTGCTGCCAAATCCAACACCGAACGCTCTATAAATTCTGCTTTTGAATAGCCATACAGCGCCTCAGCCCCATAATTAACATCCAAAATTTTGCCGTGATCGTGGATTAAAACCGCCTCAAACGTTGCCTCAAAAAAACTTTGTAAACGCCCTTCGCTTGCCCTTAAATCAAATTCAGCCTGCTTGCGCTCTGTAATATCTACCAGCAACCCATCCCAGAGCAAATCGCCGGAAAGTTGTTGCTCTAGGCGGGAAACCCCCTGAACCCACTTCAGTTTGCCAGAAGGCGTCACAACCCGACCAACCCATTCCCAAGCCGCTCCTGTCGCAGCAGAAACGGCAACCGAATCTTCAAAAGCCTCGCGGTCATCCGGATGCGTCAAGTTGGCAAGTACTTGAAAATTGGCTTGAATTTCTTTAGGTTCTAATCCATACAATTCTCGACACCCGGAACTGGCATAAAGCAGCGAACGAGAGCCATCTGGACGCTGAAGGAACTGGAAAATCATCCCTGGCACCTTAGCCGCAATTTGTTCAAGTCGCAACTGACTTTGTTTGAGGGCGTCTTCTGTCTGTCTGTGCGCGATGCAAGCGCCAATGGTTGCTGCCATAGTGAGCAAAATTGCTGACTCATCTTTTGACCAATAACGCTCACAATGACAGTCATCAAAGCCTAGTAAACCCCATAACTTGCCGTTAATTAAAATTGGCACAACTAAGATCGATACAATCCCTTGGGGTTCCAACAGTTCTCGTTCAACGGTTGATAATTCTCGCACAATGCCACTACACGACTGCCCCGCCTGAAGTGCGTCATGCAAACTACTCATGCTTGTAGCGGTGTAGGGGAGGTTCTGCAATAGGGGATTGTCAATTTCCGCTGTAACGGTGTCCCTCGCCCATTCAAAGTGTTGACTCAGCGCAGGTTCAGCGGTTTCTGGATGAGGATGAATCTCAAAGATGTATACTCGATCCACGCCTGTTACTTGTCCCAGGGTGGCTAATGTTTGGTTGATTGCTGTTGCATAATCATTCGTCGTCAGCAGTTGATTGGTTGCTTGTGTTACCCCTTGCAAGAGATGGGGACAGGAAGGAACGGCAACACCCGCTGTCTGCCAGATTTTTGAGGGTTCGACTTTGTTAGGCTCGGTTGTTGTCATTTTCAGGATTTAATAATTAAAGATAGGTTGCTCCTCACCCCCCGTCGCAACTCTTATAAGAAATCGCAAAATATAACGCAAGTGAGACGGTTTCTCTCAGCCTAATCGAACACACTTAAAAGGAAGTTTATAGTTTTATAAATTAAGCTCATGGCTCCTACCGTATTAATCACTGGTGCTTCCCAAGGCATCGGCAAAGCCACAGCGCTTTTATTTGCCCAGAACGGTTATGATGTTGTCCTGGCTGCACGCGATCGCGATCGCTTAAATCGTGTGGCTCAAGAAATAGTTACTCTCGGTCGTGAAGCGCTCACGGTTCCCACAGATATCATCGATCCACAACAGGTAAACACCTTAGCCGAGAAAGCGATCGCGGCATACGGTAACATTGATGTCTTGGTGAACAACGCCGGAATTTGTAGCACAGGCCCGATTGAAAATACATCTTTGGAAGATTGGCACAAAATAATTAATGTCAATTTGTGGGGCTACATTTACACCACTTATGCCTTACTTCCCCAGTTTCTGGCATCCAGAGCTGGAACAATTGTCAATGTTGGGTCATTTGGCGGCAAAGTTCCCTTACCTTACATGACTGCCTACTGTACGAGTAAGTATGCAGTTACGGGTTTTACAGAAACCTTGCGTTTGGAGCTTGAACCCAAAGGCATCCAAGTTTGTGGTGTACATCCTAGCGTAACCAATAGTGATTTTCTAGAGCGGTCAATCTTTCGCGGTCAGGACGAACAAGAGGCAAACCAACGCCTGCAACAGATGCAAGAGATGCTAAAAAGTCCTTTGGCGAGTCAACCCGAAGATGTTGCTAAGGCGATTTTGAATGTAGTGAAGCATCCCCAAGCTGAAGTCATCGTTGGCATAGGCGCGGTTGCGACAGCAACGCATCGGTTAGCACCGGGTTTGATGAACTTGATTCTCCAGCAGACAGTGAAGGCGTAATTTTGGAAGGGGGTGAATCACTTCAACTCACCCCAGATTCCTCACAGGAAAGGTTACGGTTACGATTTTTGGTCAGGGGGATGTTACAACGAGTCCAGGTTGTCGGAGGTGTCTTTCAATTGAGCCAGTGCTGAGTGAGCAACCGCCAAACTCAAACGCACTTGTTCCATCTGAGATAATTCTGTCCACTCAGCAGAACGGCTAGGAGCGGCAGTCCCGCGCATCGCGTAAGCTAAAGGACGAGCTAAAACCAACAAATCTTCGTCTGTCCAACTGGGTAACAAGGGTTTGACACAAAGTACCAATTGGTCAGCCAAAGACAGGTTAATTGAGACAACGGTACGCGCTTGATTTGCGATCGCCTCTAGCCACCTCTGAGGGACAAAACTCGCAAACCGCTGCGCTAAAGACTGATTCAAAGTGTCGTTTGATTCACTTAGAGATGCCCAACACTGGTGGAGTTTGTCAAATAGCCCTTGCGAGCAGCTCTCGATTTGGGCTTCATCTTGGCAATCTGAAAGCGAAAACTCTCTCTCCAGGTCGGCAAAATACACCTCAGCTTCAGGCTCTGCTGGATTCCAAGGATAATAGTCATCCCCTAACTGCAACAGTACTTCCAGTAATTCCCCTTGTGTGCCGCTCAAAGCATCCTCACAATTTTCGTAATATTTACTTGACATAATGGCTCTCCTGTGATCGGGAATAGATGAAACCTGGCATGGATAGCTACATGAGCAATGTAGGAAGTTCCGCAATCAGCTCGTAAAAGATACAGTCGGGTTAGCTAGCGGCAGTTTGCAACGTTTTTGCCAGGGAAAGAGCAACGATTTAGCTCACTGGTTCTGAAGCCTCAATAATAAACTCCAGGGTTTGCCCGTGGCTACTTCCAAACTTTATTTGAATTCCCGATTGCAATTGCACCTCCTTATGGTGGACTTTTTGCCAACCTTCAGCTCCTAAAATCCAAGTACCATTACGAGAGAAATCGCGCAAGAAGAAACTGGGAATGATCTCTTGGCTAGAAAAATCATCGCGGCAAATAATTTCTGCGTGTTGTTGACTAACGGAGAGTTCATGAATTACCAAATCATTCTCTGGGCGGCGTCCAACTCGCATTAAACCGCCTCGAATTGGCCAAACTTGGCTTAAATCTAGAGAACGCAAAGCAATAAGGGGAGCGCGAATTTTCGGATCATTAATGATATATGTGTCACTGGGAAGTTCTGTAATGCCATCTTCAATCGGTTTAATCAACTCACCTTCAAACTGAGGATGCATATAAAGCACCGGCAAAGTCCAAGCGGGTTGGTTGAACCTGTATAGCGTCAACAGTTGCTGCCTTGCCAGTGCCACCGCCTGATCGATTGGCATCCGCACAGCAAGCGCTTGGGCAAGGCTTTGAATAAAACTCAACGCTTCGCGATCAGCAATCGAGTCGCGCATCCCTAAAACCGCCGGCACACCGTGATGGATCAGCACCTCTGCTAAACTGCTGCGGGGAACTGTTTGAGAACCCACTTGGTCAGGTTGTGCCCCCCAACAAGCATTAAATACCGCTAAAGTTACCTGAGTGCGAACCAAAACTTGGGCAAGTTCAGTGCCGTTGATGTTGTCATCAGGGCGTAAAAACAACAAGCCGCCGTCGGGTGCCGGTTCACCATGACCTGCATAAAATAGGACATTATAAGCCCCAGTTTCCAAAGCGGTGATTAGTTCTGCCCGGGTTGGCTGTAGTAGTGTCTCAACGTTGCAGGCAACAGGGGCGACAAATTTTTCGTTAGCGGCGTTGAGTCGTCCGCAAGCTTTCAGAACATTTGCCAAAGCGGCGGCTTCTTCTTCTAGCTGTAACCCCACTGTTGAACGGGTTGGTCTTTGGACATCTTGTCCGAGTACCAGCAAAATATTTAAACTCGTACTCGTGCGAGTGAAGGGTTTGAGCGCGTCAACATCACTTGTAGTGCGACTAAATAGCAGTTGCTGTCCCAGGGAAATTGCCTGTTTTCCTGCTGTTGGTTGCATTGTTTCCCAAGGCAGGGGGATAAAATCTGGGTCACGAATTTCTAATCGTAGGCGCAGCGGTTTATTTTGTCCGCTAGCAATGCCTCGGCTTTCTGCAAGAACATTTTGAATTGGTCCATCAAACAGCCATGCCCACAAGTCTATCCCTAATTGCTGCATCAGGCGGGCGCTATAACTCGTTGTCTGACCGTTGGCACTGATGTCATTATCTAAGGACAAATTCCGTGCCGACTGAGTGGCATGATGAATCAGAGGGACATGAGGTAACCCCCGTAAGGAAAACATCTCTTGCCACGCTAGCCAGGTCTGAGTCAGACTTTCCGACCAGGTACAGTCATGATGAACATAACCCCCAGGATAGGGAGCCTTGAGTACCCAGATGGCAAAGTTATCTACCCCAGCGGCTGACAAACGGGCAATCGCCAAACTGAGGCAAGGATTTTCAGACATTAAAAGTCCACAACAAAAGCGACGATATCTGTTTTTTTATCAGTCTACCGAGTCCTGGGCTTTCTTTACCGAATTGTGAAGGGTTCTTCGGGTAATCCAACAATAACTTCTCTGAGGCGAGTCTTGACAAGACTTGAACGAGGGGCACTCTTCAGCTTAACCGTCGCCAAACGACTGCAAAAATTGTTTTTCGCGAGAAGGGTTTGAGGATTTTACCCGAAATTACGGATCGTGAAATCGAGATGGTCGGCAAAAGAAACTTCAGTTTGGACTAGGTAGGCGTTGCTTGACTCAACCTTTAAGAGTAAAAATCTCTAAAGAATTCTTTTCTATCCCCGTCGGGTTAGCAAAGGAGTAGGTCAAAATTAAATACTTAAGGAGGAAGTAGTCATGGAAGTTGAATTTACAAAATATCACGGTCTGGGTAATGACTTCATTTTGATTGATAACCGCACTGAGGAGCAGCCGATTATTACTTCAGAGCAAGCGGTGCAATTATGCGATCGCCATTTTGGCATTGGTGCGGATGGCGTAATTTTCGCCTTGCCGGGGCAAGACGGTACTGACTATACGATGCGGATTTTTAATTCTGATGGTTCAGAACCAGAAATGTGTGGTAATGGTATTCGCTGTTTAGCTCATTTCTTGTCTGAGTTAGAAGGAACATCCGCTAAAACGGAGTATCGCATTTATACCCTAGGTGGGGTGATGCTCCTTAAACTTGAAGGCGATGGCATTAAGGTTGATATGGGAGTACCTCAGTTGATGGCGACTCAGATTCCGACAACTTTGGCATCTGCTGACGAAAAGGTAGTTAATGCGCCTTTAGACGTGGCAGGGCAAACTTGGAATGTTACCTGTGTCAGTATGGGAAACCCGCACTGCATCACGTTTGTGGAGGATGCTGCTGCGATTAATTTGGCAACGCTTGGACCACAATTTGAACATCACGCCGCTTTCCCCCAACGCACAAATACGGAATTTATTCAAGTAGTACGCCCAGATTACTTGAAAATGCGGGTATGGGAGCGGGGGGCTGGGGCAACATTGGCTTGTGGGACAGGGGCTTGTGCCACAGTAGTTGCGGGGGTATTGACGGGAAAAAGCGATCGCAAGAGTACCGTTGAACTTCCTGGGGGTTGCCTGGAAATAGAATGGGCAGAAAACCAACGGGTTTACATGACAGGGCCGGCGAAAAAAGTCTTCGCCGGCAAGGTATCTGTTTAAAATTTCCCGAATTACAGCACGATAGACTAATTCTGTATTCGTGATGTTGCTCCCTAACCCCCAACCCCTTGATGTTGGGGGCATTCCGATCAAGTTCTAACTTTACCAACGAAACCTAGGTCTAGCCCAGTAGCGACCCCGAATTACAGATCTGTGAGCGAGTTTTAGGTAGAATATCGATTGCATTGTTGAAAGGTATAATACTCAACACGATTGGGAACTGCAAAGCTTTGACCTGAAAAGCGGCAGCCCTAATAACCGTCATCAAAACCACTGGCAAATTCGCCGCCAGATGTGCGAGGACGAGATGCCTCGTCGCTACGGTAGCTTTCTCGTTTTTCACTGTAGCCGTCTTGATAAGCACTCACGATGATCGGCGGCATCTTGTGACACTTCGGTTCGCCTCACGGGATAGCAGTAGGTAGCTGTCTCCGATGACGGCGGGTTGTGCAAAGAAAATAGGTGCAGGTTCACTGGCGAGAGTGAAGATAGCCGCAACTATTTTGTTCATTGTTTCGTCCTTTCTTCAAATTCCTGATGACAACAGCTTCGTTTTTAAGAAGGGTTCAATCCTCCTCCCGCTGTTTCATCAATTTGGGTGAGGTGATTTGATTAAAGGAAAATCCTTAAGGGCGGTTTCTTGTCAATTTGTTGGATGTAAAAGAGATATTTCGATTTAAAATCAAAGTTTGACTCCTCTCTAGTGAGACGGAGCTTCTGTTAAAGTTTCGTCTGTAGGATTACGGCAACTAACAGAAATCATCTCACTCGATAAATAGGAACAGAAAAGATAACACGATTTAGTGAAGACAGTCTTAGCTCAACCTGGAGCTGAGAAATTTACGCATAATAGGGCAACAGATGAACAAAACCGCGAACATGATTCAACCCTGTAAAGCTGACCTCAAGCTGAAATATCGTATACTTCAACTCAAGTATTCTAAACTTCGACTTACCTACTATGCAAATTTAATTAAGCACCACGAGCTTTTAATTAAACACCACAGGCAGAGTGCTGAGTTTAATTGGCATCAAGATACATGGACTGACTCTATTCATGCCGATGTTTCTCAAAAGCCATAAAAGTTCTTCAGATAAATTCAGTTAATAGGTGTGCTTCTACGGATTACAGTACAGACATTGTGATGGATCGGCTTTTTCCTCACCCTGGGGAAATAGTACTTCCTGACTAAAACCACATTTTTTACAGTGAGAAATTTCGGCAAGAATTAGTGCTGTAGGAAGATGACAAATTAAACAGGGTAAACCTTTTTTTCTTTCCGTGATGTCAAAACCGGGGTAATCACAATTCGGACAAAGTTGCTGGAGTTTTTTAATTAAATCACGAGTTGCTTTGTCGATCCTTGTCATCCGCGTTGGATTATACATCGCACGCATATCGGTTTCTAAAC
>CADCTM010000608.1 GCA_902805485.1 uncultured Coleofasciculus sp.
AACCAGATACACTCTTATTCTTATCTCTGTTGAAGCGTACCTGGCTCGTGTATCCTCAAAAGCTTTTGATCAAAGCAAAGGCATTCTACCCCTACTTATGGCTGCGGGTTTAAAATCGTCCACACTAGAACTCCTAAAGCGCTTCAACCGAGCGTTTCCGCAGTTCTACGAGCAGTTTGTCAGTAGTGAGATCCAATTGCAAAACCTGAGGCTCGCCTATCGACTGTACAAAAGTCGGCGTGCTGTAATTGAGATCAAACCCGAAGGCTCGAAAAGCGCACTGCATTTTGCTTACCGTAATCAGTCTTTCCTACTCAGTGATATTTTTGGCGTCCTGGCGGCATACGGACTGACTATTCACAGTCTCAGTCTTTATGGTCAAATCACTCCGCCGATGCTGGTGTTTATCAAGCTGGTTGTCTCTCGTGGCAGCAAAGCTTTAACAACCAAAACTGCCGAAAATGTCTGTCGTGCGATTCGGGAAGCTTTGGCGGGGCGGTTTGAAGTCGAAGAAATGCTTGCTGTTGAGTTTAATCTTGATGCGGGTTTAGAACAAGTGGAAACGGAATTTTATGTAGACCCAGTTTTCCATCTCCCAGCATTGTTGATTGAAGCAGACAACCAGCCTGGTTTATTTTACAAAGTGATGTATGCCATCTGGCAAGAAGATTTACTGGTAGTCAACGCCAACTTATTAGTCTGGCGCGGACGCACTCGGCTAATTTTGTACTTATTAGGTCCTAACGAAAACTTGATTCCTGAATATTTGGGTCAAAAAATAGCTGAAGGTGTGCGGCAGCGACTACTGGGGCGTCGGTTTTAGAAATGAGGTATCGGGTATGGCGAGTCTGAAATCTTTTCTTTCTTGTTTCCCAATGCTAATTCCCAATTCCTAATGCCTCATTCTTCGCTAGGATGAAAATATGGCAACTATTGATATTCTAGGAGCGACCCACGCCTACGAATTAACACCGCCAACTACAGCCTCTGCCCCTGTACTGGTTTTCATCCACGGCTGGCTTTTAAGCCGTAGCTACTGGCAACCGTTGATTGAGCGGTTGACCCCAGACTATCAGTGCTTAATTTATGACCTGCGAGGGTTTGGTGATTCTCAGCCCCAAGTCGATAAAATTCAGAAGGCGTCGTTGAAGCTTGAGTCGGAATTTCCCGATGATGTTGTTGAGCTATCTACTGCTAGTTACACCCTTGCTGCCTACGCTGCTGATTTGGGTATTCTTCTACAGAAGCTCAATATAGACCGGGCTTGGCTCATTGGTCACTCGTTGGGGGGTAGTATTGCCTTATGGGGGGCGCGAATCGCTACCGAGCAGGTTTTAGGTGTGATTTGCCTGAATGCAGGCGGTGGCATTTATTTGAAAGAAGAGTTTGATCGCTTCCGGGCAGCAGGGCAACAATTACTGAAACGACGCCCGAATTGGTTATGCTATGTTCCTTTACTAGATTTACTGTTTACACGAGCGCAGGTGGCACGTCCTTTAGCTCGTCAGTGGGGTCGTCAACGACTTATTGATTTCGTCGTCGCTAGCCCTCAAGCGGCTCTGAGAGCTTTACTGGATTCAACCACAGAAGCTGAGGTTCACGGCTTACCCCAGGTAGTATCACAGCTCAAGCAGCCGGTTTATTTCATTGCTGGTGCCAATGATAAAGTTATGGAACCGAAGTATGTGCGCCATCTTGCGAGTTTTCACCCACTTTTTCAAGGTTGTGGCGAAAATGTCGTTGAAATTCCTGGATGTGGACATATGGCAATGGTAGAGCAGCCAGACGCCGTTGCTCTTTGTATTCGTCAGATTCTTGCTAATTATGCAGAGAAGGAATCAGGGAAATAGAGGGCTTTATCTA
>CADCTM010000609.1:0-1111 GCA_902805485.1 uncultured Coleofasciculus sp.
TGTTGCAGGTAAATTTCACCAAATACATTAGCTTCATGGATATGGCAACCCTGAGCGCGCTAGGAGCAAGAAGCAAGGGTAGACGGAACTGCTTAAACTGACTTTTGACGAACTGAAAAAAGAATGAATCACCCCAGCTATAGCAACACCGAGAAGCGGCAAGCCGTACTGACACTTACGACTCATCCTCAATGGCAATCAAAAAGCAACAGAGAAATTGCACGGCACTGCGGGGGCAGCCACGACCTCGTGAACCGACTTAGAAAACAAGCAAATCCTCTGAACGATTCGTCCAGACATAAAAACTAACAGAGATAGCTGAAAGCCAAGCTCATAGGAGCTTTTATCCTCAAGCTGATAATGATATTGGCGGACGATTCATCCGACAAACCAGGCATAAATTCAGCCACTGATCCCCTACCAAGAATTGTTCAACGCAAGAGAACAACTAATCCTTCGGCAAAGCCTTAGACACCTAATGAAATCAAAAACTCTTATGCAAGCTACTGTTAACCACTTCTGGTCCCACAAATCTACTGAGGCTCAGCAAAATGACCTAGATAGAAAGCACAAAGCTTCTCCCAAGAGACAGCAGCAGGAGAACTATTACAGCGCCTCTAGCACAACCATTGATGTTATTGCGGTGGTGGTAGAAGTTCAGCTACAGAGGCCAAGAGCTTAGCCAACCAATAGTCTCTGACTAAAAATGAAACTTTTGAAATTGAGGAAGAAGCTGAAGCCGAGGCATACAGCATCCAAACTTGTGAACCGGCGCTAGTAGTGCAGATGTTGGAGGGCTACAGCCAGGGAGAGCGTAACTGGTCAAGGGTAGGGGCTAGCAGGGGCATCTTTAAGCGGTGTGAGCCTGCCAGAAATCGATCTAGCGGATAGCTATCTGGACAAAATTGACTTAAGTTTTGCCAATTCGGGAGCGGCAATTTCGAGGACGCACATCTAGCAGAGGCTAGCTTCAAAGGTGCTGATCTAAGCAGCGCCGATTTGTGCTGAGCGAATTTCATGGAGGCAATCCTAGTCAGAACTAACTCCAAGCAGCAAAACTTCAAGGAATAATATCAAATCCGAATGAATGCTCATAATGGAAGGAGTAGCA
>CADCTM010000609.1:1121-1857 GCA_902805485.1 uncultured Coleofasciculus sp.
TCCGGTTCATCCACAACGAGGCTGGGAGTATCTGCGCCAGATGGAGATGCGCCGTCGTCGCCCCCGTCCGGCTCATGTTGAGGCTGACCCGGCTGAGCAGGAGCGCTGGAAAAAAAACTGGCGCACAGCGTAGAGCAGGTACACCAGCAGCATCCGGATGCAACAGTTGAGGTGTGGGCCGAAGATGAGCATCGCATTGGATTGCACCCGGTTAATCGTCTAGTTTGGGTGCCTTTGGGGGAACAACCTATGGCCTCAGTCAACTGGAAGTATCAATGGCTATGGCTAGTTGGCTTTGGGTGTCCCACCACAGGAGACACTTACTGGTGGATTGTGCCGTTGCTCAACAGCGAGGTGTTTAGCCGTCTGTTGGCAGATTTTGCTCAGCACTTTGACTTAGGTAAGCAAAAGCGAGTGATTTTAGCGGTGGATCAGGCTGCCTTTCACACCAGTGACAAGGTACGAGTGCCAGAGGCTGACTTTTCCCGCCATCTTTTGATAATGAAAATCACTATAAAATCTTTCTTGGCAAATTGCTCGTGCTGTAAGCATCACGCCATGTCCTAGCCTGGACGAGCATCTGCTCAATCAAAGGTGCCTTGCTATTGGTGTAGCGTTCGCGGTCGGCTCGGAACTTGACAGCCAAGTTACGCTTCAAGACTGCATATTGCTGTGCAGCGTCTGGGTGGGTCCGCAGGAAGTCCCGGAAGAGGAGATGTGTTTCCCAGAACTGACT
>CADCTM010000610.1 GCA_902805485.1 uncultured Coleofasciculus sp.
TAACAGTAGCATTCCAAAATGAAACGACAATGCTACTTTCTATCGGTTCATGAAACTTCGTAATAAATCCTGCGAGTCCACTTAATCCACTAGCAATTAAGCCCGCTTCTTTACTGACAAACCAGGTGATTAAAGAAACTGGAAACAAATATAAAACTGCTAAAGAAATTTCTGTCTGCATTTGATAATCCAGACAAGCGATTAAGATTAGGAGGCAATATCCCCAAAGAAAAGAAACATTTCTGGAATTATTCTCAAAATAAAAATTGATTTTTTGACAAAACTTACTCAAAATGTTCATTTGAGTTTAGATAGATGCTTAATTAAACTACTATAAATCAGTTCTTAGCTAAAAAAAGGGACGGGTATAATTCCCGTCCCTGCTGTATTTAACTATACAAATCCCACTCTTGTCACAACTCAACTACTGCCTAGCTGTAGGGAAAGTACCTGCCTGCACCGCCACATTAAGGTCTCGTTGACTACGCCGGACTGACACTTGTAAACTATTACCAACCTGAGTGTTTTCCACGGCTCCCTGGACACCCTCAGCGTCTTTCACAGGCTGACCATTAATTTTTTGAATGACATCACCCGCTTGCAGTCCTGCCTTTGCCGCCGGTGAATTGGGTAGAACTTTGGCAATAAGCACGCCTTGGTCTTCCTCGACATTCAGACCCGCATTTGGGTTGCTATTAATATTTTTTTTCAACTCTGGCGTCAAAGTGACCATCTGGATACCCAGGTAAGGATGTTGAACCTTGCCCTGCGATACCAACTGATTAGCAATCCGTTGTGCTGTATTAATCGGAATCGCAAAACCTAAACCTTGTGCCCCCTGAAGAATTGCCGTATTCATCCCAATCACTTGGCCAGAGGAATTTAGCAAGGGTCCTCCAGAGTTACCTGGATTAATCGCCGCGTCCGTTTGGATAAATTGGACTCGCTTATCCGGGACACCTACAGCCGAGCTAGAACGTCCCGTAGCGCTAATAATGCCTGTAGTCACTGTATTATCTAGACCCAGAGGATTACCGATGGCGATCGCCCATTCCCCCGGCTTCAGTTGGTCAGAATTGCCCATTGCAGCCGTCGGGAGATTATTCGCCTCAATTTTAACCACAGCTACATCCGTCACCGGATCGACTCCCATGACTTTTCCCTGAAAGCTGCGACCATCCTTAAGAGTCACATTAACCGTATCTGCCCCTTCCACAACGTGAGCATTAGTCAGAATCTGACCATTATTGCTGATAATAAATCCTGAACCCTCACCCTTTTCAACTCGCTGTTGTGGCCCGGTTGGGAATTCATCGCCAAAAAATTGTCGAAAAAACGGGTTATTAAATGCTTTAGGAACACGACTAGTAACAGTTCGAGACGAATCAATCCGCACTACCGCCGGACCAACTTTTTCGACAACGGCTGTAATAAAGTTGCCGTTTTGATTTAACAACAAATTGCTAGTTGGCGGTGTTTGTGCCAAAACTTTAGAAGAATCAGTTGCGCCAAACGTCGCGGTACTTTGAGGATTACGTAAACCAAAATAGTTAGTGGAAAAAGTAACACCCGCTCCCAGCAACACCAGAGAAAAGTATGTCGCTGCTTTTTTTAAGGGTGAAAGTCCGGTACTAGGCAATTTGGAGTTTTTGGTGTCTAATTTCATAGAGTTCTGTTAAGAATAGCCGTTTATTTAGAGGATGCAGCCTTAGTTGATAGTAAGCAAGCACAACAAAAGCTATTGCAGTTGATCGCATTTGAAAACCCAACTTAGTATCGATCGCTGACTATTTATCAATTTAGCTCTGACCTATGACATCCTTGTGACAGCTATGTTGCGCTTGGGTGAAAG
>CADCTM010000611.1 GCA_902805485.1 uncultured Coleofasciculus sp.
TGTTTCCCTGGTTAACTTGCTGCTTGTTGTTTCGACTGGCTTATTGCTGGTGTTACTGTGGCAGTTGCGGAGTTTGCTCGTAACGCTGATGATTGCAATCGTTGTGGCGGCGGCACTTGCACCGATTATCGAGAGTGCCCAAAAGCTCCGGATTCCCCGCTGGCTGGCTGTCATCGTCGTATATTTGGGCTTAATTGCAATTTTGACAGGACTGGGGATTTTGATCGGTCCTACGGTTGTCCAGCAAATTGAGCGACTGATCCGGAGACTGCCAACATATTTAGAAATTGTGCGATCGCTTCTTGAAAACTTGGTTATACGTTTTGGGATCGGCGAACCCGGAGCAGTAAGTCCCATCAGCCAACTATTTAACACTCAAGCGCTTACAGGTTGGGTAATTCGTTCCAGTCAGCAACTAGTAGTACGCTCTTACAGTGTCACACGCGGCATCTTAGGCGGCTTCTTTAGCCTGGTGTTAGCATTAGTGCTTTCCGGTTATCTATTATCAGGCTCAAAAAACTTAATTAAAGGTTTAGTCAGTTTATTTCCAAAACCCTGGGATGAACGCTTAGAAGCCCAAGTTGAGCCAGTGGCGCAGCGGATGGGCGGTTATATCCAAGGACGTGTCCTGGTTTCAGCAATTTTAGCCATAGCAATAACAATCGGTTTAAGATTTTTAGGACTGACCGAATTTGCTGTCGGTTTAGGCGTCATTGCTGGCGTCACCGATTTAATACCCTTTTTCGGTCCCGTTTTAGGAGCAATTCCCGCCTTAATTGTCGCCATCGCTCAAGGCGGACTGACGTTCTTCTGGGTACTGCTATTATTTGTAGTTATCCAAAATCTCGAAACCTACGTCCTCGACCCCTTGCTAGTGGGTAATTCCGTAAAAGTTCACCCGTTGTATCAGCTACTCGCCGTACTGGGAGGAACACAAGTTTTAGGAATCATCGGCGCCCTAATTGTCCCGCCTTGGATCGCAGGTGCGGCAGTACTATTAGAAAATCTCTACCTAAAACCCAAACTCCTAGCAGAACAACAACAAGAAGTACCTCTGGCGACACGAACCCCCGAAACCACACCTCAACTACCCATAAATCGCTAATCGCGCACAAGTAACCGATAACAAATAGACCTCTTACATAGAGTCGCTAACACTCTTGTATTTATCTGTGTGCATCTGTGGTTAAAAATTCAATACTTTGTATTTTTACCAATAATCACAAATAACTTTTTATGAATCGCTTCTCACGCTTCAGTCAGAGAGTAAATCGATCTGTCCGGATTTTAGTCGCGATAACCCTAACGGGATGCTTCGCAAGCGCAATTATTTCCCTATCGTCATTTACACCCGTTTTTGGTCAAGATACCCCCAAAGCACCCATCCTCCTCGATGGCGTTCGACTCTTTCAAGTCAGTCAGTCAGGCAGATACACAGCTCAAGAACGGGCGGATGAAGCAAATCGCGTCCTGATTGAAAAAGTCAAAGCTTCCGCTCCACCTCTGTCCGTAAAGCTCGATAACTCTCAAAACTTACCGATTATCAAGGTAGATGGCGCCCACTTATTAACAGTTACCGAGCAAGATGCACCCGCAGGACGAACCGCCAACGAGCAAGCGGAGATTTGGGCCGGACAGTTGCAAGCGGCGATTGTCCAAGCTCAAAAACAGCGCCGTCCTTACTATATCCAGCAGGCAATCCTCTACTCAATTGGGTATGCTCTACTTGCGATCGCTTTTACTTGGGCGAGTAGTTATCTCTGGCAGCATTATCTACAACCCCGACTGCCAAGAGAGGTGAAAGATTCAGAAGATAGCCGTCAACACCTCACAGTTGAGCTAGGTGTGCGACTTCTCCTGACAACTTTCCAGGCAACATTGTTATTATCCACTGCCCTTTACATCACAAATTTGTTTCCCCAAACGCGGGAACTCAGCCAGAAAATTACCGATACGCTGGTTGCGAGTTTAGTCTCCGAGCTGATTCCTCTCGGAAAGGATTCCTATTCTGTCTTAGATTTAGTGATTCTCTTGGGGCTATTTACGGGTTTAATTATTCTGGCAAAAACGGCAAAAAAGCTCTTGCGATTGCGTGTTCTCCGCTTTACCGGATTAAATCGTGGTTCCCAAGAAACTGTTGCCCAAATTGCAACCTACGGCATCATTTTATTCGGCACGATGGTAGTACTGCAATTATGGGGACTTGACCTCAGTTCTCTGACAATTTTTGCAAGCGTTATTGGTGTCGGTATCGGCTTAGGATTGCAGGGAATTGCCAAGGAATTTATCAGCGGTTTGGTGCTAATTTTCGAGCGTCCCATTAAAGTGGGCGACTTTGTAAATGTGGGCGATTTGATGGGAACAGTAGAGCGGATCAGCGTCCGATGCACGGAAATTAGGACATTAGATGAAGTCTCAATCATCATCCCCAATTCTCGCTTTCTGGAAGGGGAAGTCGTCAACTGGACTCACCACAGTCCCGTTTCTCGGTTAAAAATCCCCGTGAATGTTGCTTATGGCTCGAATATCACTGCCGTGCGCGGGGCATTAATTGATGCGGCAAAAGAACATCCCGACGTGCTTTCTGAACCGATGCCGAAAGTGTTTTTTGCAGGATTGGGTGATAGTTCCCTAGACTTTAATTTAATGATTTGGATTGCTGAACCCCGCTTACAGTTCCGGATTAAAAGTGACATTTACTATAGAATTGAAGCGATTCTGCGTCATCGTAACATCGAAATTCCCTTTCCCCAGCAAGACCTCCACGTTCGTTCTGGCAGTTTGCCTCTAGAAATTTCACCCCAACTATCAGACTCGCTGGCTCAATTATCCAATGGTCTAGCCAAATGGCTAGAAACACAGTCAACGGCGACAAGTCGGGAGAATCGCAACAACGGTAAGTGAGAAAAAATCTAACGTAAAGTTATTAGACGTTTAGTTGCACAGGGAAAAATTAATTCTGTATCATTACATACAGAATATCTTTGATTTCTACCCATCTAGATGGCATTAGTGATCGCAAGGACTAGCAAAAGGACATAAGCCGATGAAACTCGATTCTCGCAAAACAGCAGTAATCACAGCGATGCACGGACAGGCTCTAAATGCATCATGGAATGCCCAAGTCAAGCCGCCTCAGCAATTACAGGCTTCAACTTGGGTAAAACTTCGAGAACTTCCTAGTCCCTACAGCCACGACGAAGCACTGCTCTTGTGCCAGCATTCTGAGACAGAATGGGTTGTTTGGATTCCCGAATGTGGGGAAATGGTTTTGCATCGCTGTCAGTTAGGCGAAGCCTAAAGTCTAATCAAGAGCCAAACCGCGCCAAAATTCCTTTAGCAATCTTCTTTTCCCAAGGCTTACGCGAGAGCAAACCCGACAACATTTGACGTAAAACACAGCGCCTGAGCCTTGGTAACAACAAACGCAATAAACGTTGCAATACCATTTGCAATAGCCACGCGATTATTACTAATGGCAATAGCAGCCAAAGGTTCACCTTGATTAGCAATAATATCAAGGGAATTATCACCACTCCCGTAATTAGTAAAGATAGCCCCCAAGGCAACAAGTGTAACTGAAGGAATGCCCTCAAACGTAACCGAGCTAAGAGTTGAGTAATCAACCAATAGTGAGCTGAAGCAATTTGACGACAAAAGTTAGGGCGTTCTAAACAATCGCTTCTAATTTGGTGAAAGATATCGCCATCCATCGAAATCACACTCCGCATCAAGGCATCTGCAGCCCCGCCGCGTAGATAGTAGCTGTAAAAAGTTAATCCTGACTGGAAAGAGTTTTCCTCACCAACAAGAGCGTAATCGCGCAAATCTGCTAATAATTGGCGGGAGATGTAAAGGCGGCGCCCGGTTTCTTGTGCTTGTTGAATTCTGAGCAGAATGTCTTTATCTAAGTGAAAGCGAATGCTATGAAATACCACTCGCTTCCGAGAAATTCGTTCTTTTTCAAATATAATATATGGCTCCAAATCCAGACCGTTGAGATCAGAATTTTCTTGAAACTGTTGGGAATGATGATGCCGCATGATGATTAAAAATTAAACATTAAAAACTAAACTATCTTGAATTTTTAACGTTTAACTTTGCATTTTTAATGATTTACTTCGGTGAACTCCAAGGAGCTGAATTTTTCCCAGAACCTCGTTGGAGCGTTGCCTGTACCAGACTAATGATAAACTCCAACAGTCCGCGCCATTGCTTTTCACTTGCGGTAACACCATCTCGGTGAATTTGGAGAATTACCTCACGATGGGGATGGTCAAAAATTTCTTGAGAGTAGCGGTTGATTATATCGCCATCCAGTTGAATCACCGTTTGAGCGTAGATTAAATCGGTCATCACCGACTCGTTGAGAGTGTCTGGTTCCAGATCATAAGCAAGTTGCTCATCTTGTCTTTGCAATGCCTTATTTCGATTATCTAGTGCGGCTTTCAATTCACTAATCTTACGTAAACTCCGCAAGAATCTACAGTTGTGAAGAACGCCTTGCGCCATCATAATTTCTCCGGAACTTGTCGGATTAATCGGGTTGGGAAGTCGCGTCCGGAGTTCATGCAATTCAATTGTTGGATCAGTAAGAATGTGCTTATCCTGAGTTGCTGAGTCCAGAACTGTTGGGTCGTAAAATTCTGATGTCGGATCAGCCAATAGTAAGGTGTATTCTAATTCCAAATTTTTGCGTAATTCCAGATAGCGATCGCGTAGAGACTCGTGAATTTCCTGTTGTTCAAGATATTGCCTAGATATCGGATAAATATCGCGATAGGCTTCCCAAGCAATAAACTTGTCTCCGGTAATTCGCTCCACAACCATCGTATTAACTTCTAGAGCCGTAATATCGATGAGGACTTCCCCCAACGACTGCAAAAACTCATTGAGGTTACGACCAAGACCCGGAGTAAAGTGTTTACTATTTGATTCGGGTACGTTTGTAATTTCTTTTCCCTTACGAGTTCTAGTATCGATCAAAGTCGCCAACCTCCCTGGTTTCTGGTTTTAATTGTTTTGGTTTGGAAAGTGACTGGGGCGTGGTGGGGGTGGTGGCACGATTTTGTCAACCGACTGCGGATGACGTTCCACATCATCCTCCAATTTCACCCCGTGTTCAGAATCATCACTCAAAACTTCTTGCTCAGACTCCTGCATTTCTAGCGAGAGAGAATCTGTCTCAGCGAAGTTGTCACCATCTGCCAAGAACTGCTCAAACTGCATATCAGCAAATAGTTCCTCTTCTGTCATGCCCGCCTTCTGATGATCCTGTGTGGCGGCGTTTGAATGGGTTTTTGGCGGCTCATCTCCAAACAAAACATCCATCAAGTCCCTAGCGGCTTTATCTGACGGCGGTGTCATCTCAGGCAGTTGTGAGCCATCTGAGTGTTCCTGGGAAACTGCCTGATGATTTTGCTCTGAATCGGCACGAGCAGCATTCACAGGCGACTCGACAGGAGTAAAGTCTTCAAACGCATCAGATAAATCAAACCCTGCCCGGACATTGGTATCTAAATCCAGCAACCCTCCATAAGGTTCCAGCTCGTCAGGGGCAAAATTATCCCAGTCCGCATCGCTGTCTTCGGTTGATTTTGATTCAGCCTTCTGCGGTGTTGTAGTAAAGGGATCGGATTCTTCAAAATCATCCCAGTCGTCATCCTCTGCTAGATCCAATGACTCTAGACCGGTAACGGCTGACTCTTGTAGGGGTTCCGACTCCACCACCCAATCATCCCACTCGTCATCGTCTTCTAGATCCAATGACTCCAAGCTGGGAACTTGTTTGTTGGGTTGCGGTAACGGTTCGTCTTCAACTAAGTCTCCCCAATCTTCATCGTCTTCGGTGGTTAATGGTTCCAAAAGGGGTGTAGTTGCGGCAGCCGGCGACGGGAAATCTTCAAAACTCAGCTTTTCCCAATCCTGATTTTCCAGCTCGTCAGGGGCAACTTCCGGTTCATCTGCAACTAACTCGGCTAAATCTTCATGGCTTTGGGCGTCTAGCGGCTCGATGCTTGGTTCTACAGAGGTTTGGGGTGGGTCAAAATCTTCCCGTGTAAGGATGCCCCAATCTTGATTTATGGGTGAATCTAATTGAGGTGGAGCGGGTGATTCTTCTTCTTGAATAAAGTTTCTCCAGTCTTCATCGATGGGGGAATCTAGACCCTCTGGTTGATCTGGTCCAACGGGCAATGACTCAAGCAAATCTAATACCGAGTCGTCCCAATCATCTTCTTCCTCGTCTTCATCTTCGTCCAATGCCTCTGGGCTAATGGCTGGGATACTTAGGAACGTCGGAGGAACTTCTGTAAGGGGAAGCGGTTGGGTGACATCCTCGGTTATAGAGTTAGGAACGATCGCGAATTCCTCAATGTCGGCTTCTTGAGGCTGGGTGATTTCTTGAGCGGGTTGCAGAAGCTGACTTTCAACTTCTTGAGATGACGCTGGCTCAAGAACCAGAGGCATTGCGGATTGCGAGAGCGTTGCGCTGCTGCTTGCCGCGCGCATTGCAATCAAAACCTCAAATAGCTTTTGTAAACTTTTGAGGTTGCTGTGAATAATTTTGTTGCTTTCTGTAACCTGATCTAAGTGAAATTGCCGCAGTTCCCGGTAGGGACCATTGCCGATAAACTGGTCGCCAATTTCATTTTCAACTTTGCCTTCAAGGGTATTGATGCGGGTACGAAGGCGATGACCAGGTTTTGTTGGGGGTGTTTCTTGAATCTTTGCGGCTGATGTTACCCAAGTCGTAATTTTTAAGTCAACAGCTCCGTTAAGAGCTAAGGTCAGCGCTTCTGGGATCTTGCCTGCCTTGAGTTGTTCTTTGAAGTCATCGCTCGACGCCATAATAATAGTCCTAGGTAATGATAGGCGGTTTGCCGACTAAGTAAGTGTAATTTCTATAGTTTTGTCAAATTTTACCGAGAAGTTGAGCGATCGCAAGCTTTAGTTAATGCCTCATGGCGAGGTATAAGAACGCTGGTTCAAAAGCGATCGCTTTCTTATCAAGTGTCCTCACTCTGCGGAGAAAGTACTGAATTACTATCCTTGCGTCGGGGTGATGTGGGCGGTAGTTGGGTAAGGGTGCTAGTTAAAACGCTAAATAGTTGTTGCAAGTTTTCCAGATTATGCTGAATCATCTGTGGCCCGTCTTGAACCTGCGCCCTGTGAAATTGCTGCAATTCTGTGTATGGGCCATTGCCAATAAACTGAGTGCCAACTTCGTTGTTGATGTCACCATCGACGATATTCATCCGAGTCCGCATCCGGGACTCAGGAGCTGGCGCTTCTGCCTCTATTGAGGTTGTCGAGTCTGAAGCTGAGGACACCCAAGTCGTAATTTCCAACTCAACGGCTTCACCCAATGCCAGGGTAAGGGCATCAATGATCTTTCCGGCTTTGAGTTGTGCTTTGAAGTCGTCGCTGGTCGTCATAAGGTTACGATTGGCTCATAGCGTTGCAGTTAGCTTGCATATTAGCCCAGAAGTGCCTTAAATAGACCAAACCTTTCGGCAACATTGAGAATTTTTACGAGTTATTAGTCTGATATTAGTGCCAAAAGTCTGTTGCCCCGTAGCCCAGTTGAGCGAGCATCTGCCGCAAAAGCGGTAAGCTAAGACCGATAACGTTGGTGTGACAGCCTTCGAGTTTTTCAACGAAAAGTGAGCCACGACCTTCTAGGGCGAAGCAACCCGCGCATTTCAGGGGTTCACCTGTAGAGACGTAGGCAATAATTTCGCGATCGCTTACCTCGGCAAAGTACACTTTTGTAATGCCGCAGCGTACTAAGGTTTTCTCCTGAGCTAAGTCAATCAAGGCATGACCGGTGTAAAGGTTGCCAGTGGTTCCGCGCATTTTTTGCCAACGTGCGATCGCTTCTTCTGCATCCCTGGGCTTCCCGTGAATCTCACCCCCGACGCTCAAAACCGAATCACAGCCTAATACTAATGCCGAGCTAAATTGACCTGCAACCGCCTGCGCTTTGTGCAATGCCAGAGTTTGGACTAACTCCACAGGTTCACTCAGTTGAATTTGAGACTCATCAAAATCGCTAATGCAAATCATTGGTTCAATACCAGCATTTTGCAACAAACGTTTACGAGCTGGTGAAGCAGAAGCTAAAACAAAGGTTGGAACACTCATAAACAGAAAGATTAAGGACGATTTGTGTCAGAGATAGGCGTTCACATTGATAATTATCACAAATTAATCTTGAGAAAACGCTTAAATTAAAACAACAGAACTCGTTGACACTACGGGCTAAAAATCTGAGTGCCGCAACTTGACAATTATGCCAATTCTGGGTTTCAAAAGCTTGAAAAATGTTCCCCTACGTCTTGTCTTGGTAGTACCGTTTATCCTGCAAATCTCTATGGCGGTGGGACTAGTAGGATATCTTTCCTTCAGAAATGGTCAACAGGCAGTCAACGCTCTTGCTCGTCAGTTACTCGGTAAAGTTAGCGGACTCGTTGAGCAGCACCTTAATGTCTACTTAGCCACTCCTCAGCACATTAATCAACTTAACTTGGATGCGATTGAGTTAGGGCTACTAAACCCACAAGATTTTCAAAGTACCGGACATTATTTTTGGAAACAAATGCGGGTCTTTGATGTTGGCTACATTTCTTATGGAAGCACAAAAGGTGAATTTATTGGAGTTGAACGCCTTAATGACGGACGTTTACTCATCAATGAAGTTTCAGAGAAGTCTCAACTTGGTAAACTCTTTGTCTACGCAACAGATGAACAGGGAAATCGCACTAATCAGATAACAGTAAAAAACTGGGAACCTCGTAGTGAGGCTTGGTATACAGAGCCAGTGAAGGTTGGTAAACCAATGTGGAGTCCAATTTACCAATGGGAAGATAAACCGGAAATTTTATCTATTTCTTCTAGCTATCCTATCGCTGACAAGAATAAAAAGATTGTTGGAGTTTTGAGTATTGATCATCTGCTTTCCCAGATTAGTGATTTCCTAAACAACTTAAAAGTTAGCAGTTCTGGAAAGATTTTTATCTTAGAGCGCAACGGATTGCTGGTAGCAAGTTCCTCTATTGAAAAGCCTTTTACAGTAGCGGAGGGCAAAGCGCAACGTGTTAATGCCTTAAATAGTAGGGATTTTTTGATTCAATCTACAGCTCAATATTTGCAACAAAAGTTTGGTAACTTAGGAGCTATTAAGGATCGCCAAGAATTGGATTTTCGCCTTAGAAGTAAGCGTCAATTTATCCAGATTACGCCTTGGCGTGACAAATTTGGTTTGGACTGGTTAGTGATTATCGTCGTGCCAGAATCCGACTTTATGGCACAAATTAACGCGAATACTCAAACCACGATTTTGCTGTGTTTTGGAGCATTATTGCTGGCGACAAGTTTGGGAATTTATACCTCACGTTGGATCGCTATA